>PMBR01000074.1 GCA_003152995.1 Chloroflexota bacterium
GCCCTCCATGTTGCCGGCCGACTGGTTGACGTTTACCGCCACCGCCGCCGGGATGGACGGGTTGGAGCGCTCCTCGCTCGACATCGCCACCACAGAGCCGACAGACAGCACGACGATCATCACCGCCAGGAGCGCCCAGCCCTGGCGGGCGTTACCGGCCATGCGGCCGAACGTGTTCGTCAGCGCAAACGGGATGATCAAGATGAGCAGCATCTCGACCCAGTTGGAGATCGTCGTCGGGTTCTCGAACGGGTGGGCCGAGTTNNCCGTTGTTGCCGAGCTCCTTGATCGCTTCCTGCGAGGCAACGGGGCCGAGCGGGATCGTCTGTATGGCTCCTTGTAGAGTGTGGACGGTGATCGAGTTCGCGAACGTCTGGATCACGCCCTGAGAGACCAGGACCAGCGCGCCGACAAACGCGATCGGCAGCAGGATGTAGAGGATGCTGCGGGTCAGGTCGACCCAGAAGTTGCCGATGGTCGCCGCCGACCGGCGGACGAGGCCGCGAGTCAGCGCGATCGCAACGGCGATGCCCGACGCGGCGGAGGTGAAGTTGCGGACGGCGAGCCCGGCCATCTGGGTCAGGTACGTCATGGTCGACTCGCCCGAGTAGTTCTGCCAGTTCGTGTTGGTGTCGAAGCTGACGGAAGTGTTGTAGGCGAGATCCGGCGCCACCGGCCCAACCGGCACGCCGCTCTGGCTCAGGGGTAGCGACGCCTGGAAGCGCTGCTGCAGGTAGAGCGCCAGGATGCATACGAAGGAGAAGAGGATCACCGAGACCGCATAGGCGGTCCAGCGCTGCTCCGCCTTCTCGTCGATGCGGAGGATCTTGTAGACACCGCGCTCGACGGGGCGGATGACCGGCGACAGGAAGACGCGCTCGCCTTCCATCGCGTTGCGGATGTAGCCGCCGAGGGGACGCGCCAGAAGGATGGCAACGGCGAAGAGGCTGAGAGCCTGGAGCAGGCCAGGTAGCGAGGGGATCATCTAGAACCTCTCCGCTCGCAACAGGGTAAACAGGAGATAGACGCCGAGGAACAGGACGATCACGCCGCCGAGGACGTCCTGGGCGTTCATCGGGCCAGCCTCTCGCACAGCCAGATCAGCCCCACGAAGAACAGCAGGCAGGCTGCCATCAGGGCGACCATCGCCAGGTCAAAGAGCATCGAATCCTCCTGGGGCCGACATTCCGCCCGGCCCTTCTTCAGCCTCACTGTTATGTCGTTCCACGATCTCGATCAACGTGGGCACGGCGAATGGCTTGGGCAAGTAGCCGGCGCACCCGAACTCCCGCAGTTTGGACGGCGGCACGGTCGTGGCACTGACCACGAAGACGGGTGGCGATCCGGCGGCGTCCAGAACTCCCGAACGCAGGAACGACCAACCCGAGTCTCCGGGCAGGTTGATGTCCAGCAGGACGATTGTCGGTCGGTAGCCCGAGGCGACGAGTTCCATGGCAACCTCCGCGGACTCCGCGACCCGCGTATCGTGGCCCCGTGCCCTCAGATGCTTGGCCACGATTGCGGCCAGGGCCAGGTCATCCTCCACGAGGAGAACCCGCGCCTGCGTAACTCCGCTACTCATCTATCCTCCGCACGATCAGGTCGCAGCCGGCGTCGTCGGGCCAGAACAGCGGCTCGAGTCGGATCCCCTCGGCGGCCGCTTCCTGGCTGAAACGGGCCGTCAACTCGTCGCCGAACCGGAGCCCTGCGAGAGTCACCCGCGATGCCGCGCCCGATGCGACCAGCGCCAGTGCGCCCCTGACCTCCTGCATCTCGGCTGCCAGGCGTCGCCTGGTCTCCTCGGGGTCGGGCCGCGGTGTGCGTAGCTCGCTTTCCATGGCTCCAGCATCGCCGCGACCTCCAAGAGGCGGACTCCTTCTGGACCGGCCACTCGCTAAAAATGGTCTAAACGAGTGGCCCTGCTTCGCTCCGGCTGTTGCGGCCGGCGCACCTCTTGGATCGAATTTCAGAGTTTGATATGTAATTGCAACGCCTTTGCTACCCGATTGAGTCTGTGGTGTTAACCCCCGGCGGGTAGTAATGGAGAGCCAGGGAGTAGCAGTTGCGATGGGCGAGCGCGCGGGCCATTCGGATGGCGACGCAACCGCCTTGTCCCAACTGCCAAATCCCGTCACTCCGGACGTTGTCCGAGGCCTTGGTAGTTGGTGGCGCAGCCGCCAAGGCGGGCTAGCATTGCCGGCCGATCACGGAATTGGAGGTACTTTTCGAGCCCCACTTGTGGCGGGCGACCGTGCGTATCGCGGAGCCAGCCAGCCGAGCCACGGCCAGGAGCGGGTCCGTTGGTTCGACATCGTGAACAGGATTCTGAAGGGAGACCGCAGGAATGAACTCGACCGCCAGCCATCGTGCTGGCAGAAGCGGAACGATCAAGAGGCGGCTGGCAGCCGGCCTCGCGGCGCTGGTACTTTGCGCCGCCACCGGAACCCCGACGTTCGCAAGGGCGCCGGGTCAAGCCAGCCCGCCGGCAATCACCCCATCCTCACGCATGGTCACCGCAGCGGACCGCGCAGCCGCGGCCGCAAGGGCAGCGGCGAACAAGGCGGCCGGCAAGGACGGCGCCAAGCCTGCGGCCGTTCCCGGCGGCACGCCCGACTACTTCGGCACCACCCCCAACTACGCCAATAGTCCTCTCCCGACCGTCAGCGGTAGTGTCGTTAGCGGTGGAATTCGCAAGTTCGTCGACTCGCTGGCGGGCCTCGGTTCCGCGAACGTCAACGATCTTGGACAGTACATGCCGGTCGCTCTGGCCGATCAAACGACGTATCCCGGGTCCGACTACTACGAGATCGGTCTGGTCCAGTTCCGTGAGAAGCTGAGCACGGATCTGCCCGCGACGCTTCTGCGCGGCTACGTCCAGCTCGAGACTCCGGTGAACGCCGGCACCAGCAAGCACATCGCGTTGACGAACACGCTTGTCGACGGCACGGTCGTTGCAGCCGTGAACGCGGCGGGCCACCAGGTCTTCGGGTACGACAACCCGCAATACCTGGGCCCATCGATCGTTGCCCAGCACAACGTGCCGGTTAGGGTGAAGTTCAGCAACCTCCTGCCCACTGGCAGTGGCGGCGACCTGTTCATCCCGCTCGACACGACCGACATGGGCGCCGGTGGGGGACCGGTCGACCTTTCGGGCAACCCCTGCGACCCGATGATGTCGGCCACCTGCGCGCCCTACTCGCAGAACCGGGCGACCCTTCACCTCCACGGCGGAACGACACCCTGGATCAGCGATGGAACGCCGGACCAGTGGACCACGCCGGCCGGGCAGGTCACTCAGTACCCCAAGGGCGTGAGCGTGCAGAACGTGCCCGACATGCCCGATCCGGGCCCAGGCTCCCTGACGTTCTTCTACACGAACCAGGAGAGCGCCCGGCTCCTCTTCTACCATGACCATTCCTACGGCATCACCCGGCTCAACGTCTACGCCGGTGAGGCCGCCCCGTACCTCATCCAGGACGCCACCGAGCAGGCGCTCGTCGCCGCGGGCACGCTCCCGACCGACCAGATCCCGCTCGTCATCCAGGACAAGACCTTCGTCCCCGGGCCGACTCAGCTCGCCGCCGAGGACCCGACCTGGGACACGACCAAGTACGGTGGCCTGGGAAACCTCTGGTTCCCGCACGTGTATATGCCGAACCAGAACCCGACCGACGCCCAGGGCGTGAACGCGATGGGTCGCTGGGATTACGGGCCGTGGTTCTGGCCGCCGTACACCGGTCTGACCAACGGACCGGTTGCCAACCCGCTTGCCGGCTCCACGCCGGAAGAGGGACCGGTCAATCCGGGCACGCCCAATCCCTCGATCGTCCCTGAATCCTTCATGGACACGATGCTGGTCAACGGCACCGTGTATCCGTACCTACAGGTTGGCCAGAAGGCGTATCGGTTCAGGATCCTCAACGCCTCCAACGACCGAACGCTGAACCTGCAGCTCTACTACGCCACGTCGAACGCCACGATGTGGAATCCCGACGGGTCGCTCAACGACGCCAACGCCGGCGAGGTCACCATGACCGCCGCCGTAAGCGGCACGCCCGCGACCGCCGGCTACCCGGCCGACATCACCGACGGGCGAGCCGGCGGCGTCCCCGACGTCCGGACACAGGGCCCGGCCATGATCCAGATCGGGACCGAGTCCGGCTTCCTGCCGAACCCGGTCACGCTGAGTGACAGTCCGATCGGCTACACGTATAACCGCCGCGACGTCACCGTCCTCAACGTCTCGACTAAGAGCCTGATGCTCGGGCCGGCCGAACGAGCCGACATCATCGTCGACTTCTCGCAGGTCCCCGACGGTTCCAAGCTCATCCTGTACAACGACTCGCCCGCTCCGGTCCCGGCCTTCGACCCGCGCTACGACTACTACACGGGCGATCCGGACCAGACTTCGACGGGCGGCGCGCCCACGACTCTCCCCGGCTACGGCCCGGACACCCGGACGATCATGCAGATCCAGGTGACCTCGGCCAAGGGCACCGCGCCGCTCTTCAACTCCGGTGCGCTCACCACCGCCCTGCCGCTGGCATTCGCCCAGTCTCAGCACCAACCAGTCGTGCCTGAGGCTGCCTTCAACGCCGCCTACGGGACGACCAGCGCCAACACCTACGTCAGAATCCAGGACACCAAGATCACCTTCACGCCATACGGCACCACTACTCCATTGACCATGGATCTCCAGCCGAAGGCGATCCAGGAGTTGTTCGAGACGCAGTACGGCAGGATGAACGCCACCCTCGGCGTTGAGCTCCCGAACACGACCGGCGTCAACCAGACGACCGTCCCGTTGGGGTATGCGGAGCCATACACCGAAGAGCTATTGCCCTCGGATCTCGGGACGCCTGTCGGGACCCTGGGTGACGGCACGCAGATTTGGAAGATCACCCACAACGGCGTCGACACGCACTCGATCCACTTCCACCTGTTCGACGTCCAGCTCATAAACCGTGTCGGTTGGGATGGCATGGTGAAACCGCCCGATCCAAATGAGGTCGGCTGGAAAGACACCGTCCGCATGAACCCGCTCGAAGACGCGATCGTCGCCCTGAGACCGGTGATACCGCAGACGCCGTTCGGAGTTCCCGACAGCATCCGCAGGATCGACGTGACCCGTCCGGCCACGGCCATGATCGCCACTTTCGACCCGCTGACCGCCGCGGCGATCACGGTCCCGAACTCGCTCGTCAACTATGGCTGGGAGTACGTGTGGCATTGCCACCTCCTCGGCCACGAAGAGAACGACATGATGCGACCGATCGTCTTCAGGGTGCCCAGCACTCTGCCGTCGGCACCGGCGCTGACTATCGCGCCTTCGGGCAACAACGTAGCCCTGACCTGGACTGACGGCACGCCGGTGACGTCGACCTACGGTCCGAGCAGCAACTGGGGCAACCCAGCCGCCGAGATAGGTTTCCGCATCATGCGGGCGACCATCACCAGCGGCACCATCGGCGCTTACTCGCTGGTCGCGACGGCTCTTGCCAACTCGACCACATTCCTCGACACGTCGGTGGCGGCAGGCAATCAGTATTCCTACCAGGTCGTGGCCTTCAACGCGGCCGGAAACTCGTCGTCGAACCTCGCCCGCTTCCCGGTGGCCACATACCTGACGGTCGGGGGGCTTACAACCCCACGGACGGCTGGCTCGACGGGCAGCATCCGCGTGACCGCCGTCGACTCGTATGGCGTCCGTGTCACGAGCTATGCGGGAACGGTCCACTTCACGAGTACTGATCTGCAGGCGAGCCTTCCCCCGAACTACACGTTCACGGTAGGCGACGCCGGCACCCACGTCTTCTCCGCGAACGTGATCCTCAAGACGGCCGGAACCTGGTCGGTGACAGCCACCGACACCGTGACCGCCATAACCACGGGAGTCCAGACCGGGATCGTCGTCACACCGGCCCCCGTGTCGACCCTGGTAGTTTCAGGGCTCACGACGCCCCGGACGGCTGGCTCGACGGGCAGCATCCGAGTGACGGCGACCGATCCATATGGCAACCGTATCGCTGGCTATCTGGGCACGGTGCATTTCACCAGCACAGATCCAGCTGCATCTCTGCCAGCTAACTACACGTTCACGGCCGGGGACGCGGGTACCCACGTCTTCGTCGCAAACGTGATCCTCAAGACTGTTGGGACCTGGTCTGTGACCGCGACCGATACGGTGACCGCATCGATCAAGGGCACTCAGGCCGGGGTCGTTGTCACACCGGCCGCGGCCGCGACCCTGGTTGTTTCAGGGCTCACGACGCCACGGACTGCCGGCTCGACAGGCAGCGTCCGGGTGACGGCAGTCGACACTTACGGCAACACTGTCACGGGCTACGTAGGGACCATCCATTTCACCAGCACCGATGGGGCGGCCACTCTGCCAGCTAACTACACGTTCGTTGCAGGGGACGCCGGCACCCATCTCTTCGCCGGGATTGTGCTCAAGACAGTTGGGACCAGGTCTGTGACCGCGACCGATACGGTGACCGCATCGATCACGGGAACCCAGGCCGGGATAGTCGTCCAACCGGCCGCAGCGGCGACCCTGGTTGTTTCAGGGCTCACGACGCCACGGACTGCCGGCTCGACCGGCAGCATCCGAGTGACCGCGGTCGACGCATACGGCAACACTGTCACGGGCTACGTCGGGACCATCCATTTCACCAGCACAGACACGGCGGCCTCGCTGCCGGCCAACTACAAGTTCACGGCCGGGGACGCCGGCAGCCACGTCTTCGCCGCCAACGTGATCCTCAAGACAGCCGGAACCTGGACTGTGACCGCGACCGATACGGTGACCGCATCGATCAAGGGCACTCAGACGGGTGTCGTTGTCACACCGGCCGCAGTGAGTGTCCTGGTCGTTTCAGGGCTCACGACGCCGCGGACAGCGGGCTCTACAGGCAGCATCCGAGTGACCGCGGTCGACGCCTACGGCAACCGCGTCACGAGCTATCTGGGCACGGTGCATTTCACCAGTACGGATCCGGCTGCATCTCTGCCACCTAACTACAAGTTCACGGCAGGAGACGCCGGTACCCACGTCTTCGTCGCCAACGTGATCCTCAAGACAATTGGGACCTGGGCTGTAACCGCGACCGATACGGTGACCGCATCGATCAAGGGCACTCAGACAGGCGTCGTCGTCAACTAGCCAGCCTTTCGGGGCGGGTCCTCCCGCCCCGGCCTATTGATGGCCGAGCGCCCGTTCGGGGAACACTCCCGAGCGGGCGCTCGGATTCCCGGCGGCGGCGCACCTCGCCGCCAGCTCGGTCTCGCCGCCAGCTCCGTCCCGCCGGCCAGCTCGGTCTCGCCGGGGCCGATCATCCGGTTGTCGGCCGATTCTCACGGCGGTTCCCTCCGGCCGTGCGGCCTGATCGTCGACCCGGCGCGGCGCCGCCCACCGTCCCAGATAGCCGAGATGGGGCGCCATGGTCAGCTGGTGGACGCGTCCTTCAGGGATCGCCGAGGCGAGGCCGCCACGGGTGGAGTGGCCTCTCCAACCCAGGACTCGCCGTCGGCGACCCGGTATCCGATCCCGGGCTCCGTCTCTATTAGACCTTCGAGCGAGACGCCTCCGCCGGCGGCGGCCAGCTTTCGGCGCAGGCGATTGACGTAGACGTGCAGGTAGGTGCTCTCGTCCGCGTAAGCCTGGCCCCAGACTGAGCGCAGCAACCGGGCTTTAGTAAGAACGCGGCCCTGGTGTGACAGCAGCACTTTGAGAAGTTCGTACTCGCGGGGCGTGAGGTGGACCGGCGTTCCGGCTACGCCGACCTCCCGGCGCACCGGGTCGAGCTCAATCGGACCCAGCCTCAGGCAGCCCTGGGGGTCGGCGTCGCGACCGCCGGCACGCCGCAGCACGGCTCGGATCCGGGCGTTCAGCTCGTCGGTGGCGAAGGGCTTGGTCAGGTAGTCGTCCGCTCCTGCCTCCAGGCCGCTGATCTTGTCCCTCTCATCGCCGCGGGCCGAGAGGATGATGATCGGCGTAGTGGCCTCTCGGCGAATGCGCCGAATCACGTCCACGCCATCCAGATCGGGCAGGCCCAGGTCCAGCAGGACCAGATCCGCCCGATGAGCGTCCCACAATCTCATCGCTTCCTGAGCCGTGGCCGCCTCGTAGACGCCATACCCGCACCTGCCCAGGTACTCCGCCAGCGCTCGTCGCGCACCGGCCTCGTCTTCCACGAGCAGGAGCGCCGGACCGCTCATGCCGGGTGGCCCAAGGGCGTCGGAACGGCCGATGGTGACGCTTCCGGCGGTACGACCGCCGCGCGAAGCCGGATGTCCATCCGCAGACCGCCGAGCTCGCTGCGGCTTGCTTCCACTTCGCCACCCATCGCCCGCGTTAAGCCTTCCACGACGGTCAAGCCGATCCCCATTCCGCGGCGCTGCGTCTCGCCCGGAGCTCCCGCTTGATAGAACTTCTCGAACAGGTGCGGCAGGGCCGCCTCCGGCACGCCGCGCCCATCGTCCTCGACGCTGGCCTCGACCACCCCCGCGGCCAGTTCGCGGGCGCTCACTCGGATGTCGTCGCCGCCGTACCGTATCGCGTTCTCGATCAGGTTGGCCAGAACCTGGCCCAGGTACAGTTCGTCCACCAGCACTGGCGAGATGGAATCGGGCAGATCCACGACGATACGCGTGCTCGGATTGCCGCGCGCTCGTCTGACCGCCTGACGGACGACGTCATCGAGGTCGCACGGCTCGAGCTCGGGTTTGAGCGCGCCGCCTTCGATCCTGCTCAGGTCCAGCAGGTTCCGGACGAGCCTGCCCATCCGCTCGGCCTCCGCGTCGATCGCCTGGAACGCCTCACGGTGGTCCTCCTCCGACCATGTGACTGACTCGTCCAGCATGCTGCCCGCGGCTGCGCGGATGGTGGCAAGGGGAGTGCGCAGGTCGTGGGATACCGAATCCAGCAAGGCGGTCTTGAGCGCCTCGCTGCGACGGGCGATTTCGGCACTGGTCTTCTCCACGGCCGCCCGGTCGCGAACCACGGCCTGACCGAGCTGGTCTGCGGCGGCCGAAAGGATTCGCGTCTCCGACCGATTGGGCTCGCTCTCTTCACGCGAGCGCAGAGCCCACACCGAGCCAAGGATCTCGCCCGGGGCCTCGACTCGGACGCGATGAAAAGTGGCGCGGCTCGCGTTTCGACGGGCGGGCGAGGTGGCCACGTGCATGCGCACCCACCGTGCCGGCTCGTCCCCGGGCGAGCGCTGCAGCACGACCTGCCAGGCCGACCCGGGCACCGCGCCTCCGGGAGAGGTGTCGGCAATGATGCGTTCCTCGGCAGGGGATGGCCCGAGAGCGAACCAGATCCTGTCCATCGCCGTCGCGTCGGCCAGCCGGTTCAGCACCAGTGGGGCCGCTTCCTCGACGGTGCGGCTTTCGGCGAGAGCGCGGCTGATGCCGAACAGCGCCTGCGTCTCCTTCGCCCTCTGGGTCAACTCCTCGGCGTGCGCAGCCTGCAGAGCCACCAGCCGTCCGATCGCGGCGGCGACCACCAGCAGCAGGAGCAGGTTCAGCCATTCGTTGGGATCGTTGATCGTGAAGGTGTAAAGCGGCTCGACAAATAGGAAGTCGTAGGCAAGGAAGGCGATGACCGCCGTCGCGACCGCGGGGATAGTGCCGTAGCGCATACCGACCGCGAGGACTGCCAGCAGGTATACCGGCGCGGGGTACGTAACATGGATGCCGGCTCGAAGGAGAGCGATCGTAGCGGTCGAGGCAGCGAGCGCAGCCAGCGCCAATGCGCACATCCCGACGAGATCCCCGCGCCTGGGAAGCCTGATTCGCCAAACGTCCATCACCACGATGCTAGTCCTCCGGCGGCCGGAGGAGACCCTTTTGGGTGGCCATGTTGAGCGGATGTTGAGCGCGCGAGGGCATCGGCCCCGGGCTTTCCTCGTGGGCCCACGGCTAAGTTGAGGTCGTGACATTCGCGCAAGGTGTTCTGCGGTTGGTTCGGGCCGGCAGTAGGGTCGACTCTGAGGGAGAGCAGACTTCGTCTCCGCCTTCGAGCGATCGAGCCGTGAGTCTCGCCTCGGAGCCGGCCCTGGCAGTCGCGGTCGAATCCAGGACAACTGTCGAGCCGACTTCCGACGCCTTTTCGGTCGAGCTCTTCGCCGCGGACGACCTGCCCGCCGAACCGAAAGCCGAGCTGTCTCGGCTCGAGCCGGGCTTCTCCGACATCGAGGCCGCGGTCGCACTGGTCGAGGCAGGGCTGGCTACCCGAGTCGTGCTCACCGGCTTCCCGTCCTGGCCGGGACTGCTGTGGCAGGCCTACAAGCTTGCCGAGGCCGCCAACGTCGTGATCCTGCCGACTGTCGTGCGCCCCGGCGGCCGCGTGGACATCGTCATCACGAGGGATATCGCCGCCAATGGCTGAACTCCGGCCCCTGCGGGGCCGAAAATTGGGCGACCGTCGTGTAGTCGTCGATCGGCCGCACGCTCGCTACTTCCGGTATCTAGGCCCTGGGGTGCTGGAGGCCAAGCTCGAGGCTCAGGCGCCCCGGACCGGCTACCAGCGCCGCATGGCCACGATCCGCGGCCTCCTTTTCGGCCGCCCGCTTTCGTCCGCCGCTGACCTGACCGAGCGCCTGCCGATCTGGAAGGCTTTGCCGGTCTTCTCATCCGACGTCATGTCCTCGGTTGCTTATGCGACTGGGGCCATGATGCTCATCCTGGTCGGCGCCGGACAGGTCCAATTCCAGTACGTGCTCGGGCTGTCGGTCGTGGTCGTGGCCCTGCTCGTAGTCGTGACGTTCAGCTATCGCCAGACGATCAGGGCCTATCCCAACGGCGGCGGCAGCTACATCGTCGCCCACGCGAACCTGGGCGTCCTCGCCGGTCTCGTGGCCGCCGGCTCGCTCCTCACCGACTACGTCTTGACGGTCTCGGTCAGCGTTTCGTCCGGCGTCCAGGCTCTCTATTCGGCCTTCCCGGCAATCTATGACTGGCGAGTGCACGTGATCGCGTTTTCGATCCTGCTCGTGATGGTCGTCAATCTGCGCGGCCTGCGAGAGAGCGGCACGCTCTTCGCCAG
>PMBR01000018.1:0-210 GCA_003152995.1 Chloroflexota bacterium
GAGGCTCAGACTTGGGAAGCAGACACTCTGCCAGCTGATTTACTCCCGCTCGGGAGCGCGTGCCGCGCAGGCAGACCTGCATTCTAACGGGGGTCCGGCCGAGGTTCAACGGCTCACGGCGTCGAAGTGAGTCTCGACCTACCTCCCGGGACGCCGTCGCTCATTCACCAATCCGGTTCGCTTGAATAGCAACACGATGCCGGGATCGTG
>PMBR01000018.1:255-3537 GCA_003152995.1 Chloroflexota bacterium
GTCTCGACGTCGTCGGCAAGCTCGCTCGTGTCACGGCAGAGATCACGCCGGGACACCTGGGCGAGGTCATGATCGAAGTTCGGCAGGGCACCGAGAGGTTTCTCGCTCGCGCGGCCGACAAAGACGCGACCATTCCGCGGTACACCCAGGTGCTCGTCGTCGGAAGCCTCGGTGGTCGCACGGTCGAGGTTGCCCCGACAGATGCTATGAGGCTCCCAAGATGACAGTGGACAGCAGCGTCGCGACCGTCGTCGTTCTCGTCGTCATCGTTCTCGCGCTGCTCGCACTTGCCCTCGTGTTCCGGGCGAGCTGGCGCGTGGCTGAGCCGGACGAGGCGCTGATCATCTCGGGCCTTCGGGCCAGCGGCCGGCCAGTTGGCACCGGCGAGAGCATGGGCTTCAACATCGTGACAGGACGCGGCGCGCTGATCCTGCCGGGACTGACGAAGGTCCGCAGACTGTCGCTCGAGGCGCACGAGAGTGAGATCACCGTCCCCTGCGTGAGCCAGCAGAAGATCCAGGTCGACCTGCGCGGCATCGTCGTGTACAAGGTCGGCGACGACTACCAGTCGATCGCCAACGCAGCGCGACGCTTTCTGGATCGGCCGGCGACGGAGCTCGAGACGAAGGTCCAGAACGTCTTCGTGGGCCACCTCCGGGCGATCGCCGGATCGATGACCGTCGAGGACATGATTAGCGATCAGGACAAGTTCACCCAGCAGGTCCGTGACCGTTGCACCCAGGAGATGGAGTCATTCGGGCTCGTCATCGACAGTTTCCAGATCCAAGCGATTACGAGCCCGAGCGCCTACATCGAAAACCTCGCGGTGCCCCACCAAGCTGAGGTCGAGCAGAACGCCCGCATCGCCCGCGCCAACGCCGAGCGCGAGGCAGTTGCCCAGGAACAGACGGCCCTGGCGCAGATCGCCGAATCGACTCGCAACACCGAGATCAAGAAGGCCGGTTACCAGGCCGAGATCGACCAGGCGACCAACCAGGCGAAGCAACAAGGTCCGCTGGCTGAGGCCAAGGCAAGGCAAGCCGTCGTCGAGCAGGAGACTCGAGTCGCCGAGCTCCAGGCCCAGCAAACGGAGCAGCAGCTCCAGGTCGACGTTCGGAAGCCCGCCGATGCCGAAGCCTATCGCCAGACCACCCTAGCGGCCGCTGCCCGCGACGTCCGGATCCGGCAGGCCGAGGCGGCCGCCCAGGAGGTCCGCCTGGCCGCCGAGGCTTCGGCGGCGCAGACGAAGGTCCTTGCACAAGCCCAGGCCGCAGCTGTCACGGTCCAGGCCGAAGCGCAGGCTGGGGCCACACGGCTGACCGGCGAGGCCGAAGGGGACGCAATTCGGGCTCGCGGCGTGGCTGAGGCGGATGCCGTAAAGGCGCGTATGCAGGCCGAAGCAGCCGGGATCGAGCTTCGTGCCGCCGCGTTGAGCCGGAATCAGGAGGCGGTGATCGCGCAGCAGATCGCAGCCAACCTTCCCGAGATCGTGCGGGCAGCAGCGTCCTCATTCGAACATGTAGGTACCTTCACGGTCCTGAACGGGGCGGCCGGGGTCACCGAGACGCTCGCCGAAATGATCCAGCAGGCTGGTGTGCTCGCGAACATTGCCCGCCAGACGATGGCGCCCATGCTTGGTACGCAGAACGGCGAGGGATCCGCTCCCAGCAGCGACCACCCCAGCCGGTCCGGGCAACCAGCCGTCGTGCCAGCCGGCTCGCAGCGTCGCCAGGGTCGGGTCCGCCCTGGAAGCGCGACGGAAACTCCCCCGGCGGCACCCTCGACTGAGACTGGCACCGGAGCCGTTTGATGAGCGATAGCAGCGTCCGCGGGTCAGCGGCGTCTGAACGCCCGACCGCGCCGGATAAGGCCGCCGCTCAAACGGCGGCTCTGGACCTATCAGCGCCGGCCCCCGTGCTCGTGGTTCCGCCGGAGGCAGCCGAGACGGGCATCACGGTCGCCGTTGACGTGGCGGCCCGGATCGATGCATTGGTGGCAGCTTTCATCGACTCCGTGACCTCACTGGACGCGCATGGCGAGGAGTATCGACGCCGGATCGTCGACGTGAATAGCATCGGTGAGCGTGAAGTCATTGCCACATCGGAGATGAGCAACCGCCTGCTCGATCGTCCGGTTCGCGCGATGACTGGCATCCTCGAGGGAAAGGCGCCGATCGCCAGGAACCTGGTCGAGCTCCGGCATACCGTCGAGGACCTCAACCCCGCGCGGTACGACCTAGCCCAGATGACTCCGCGGAAGCTCCTGGGCGTCATTCCCTTGGGCGACCGACTGCGGAGCTACTTCGACCGCTACACAAAGGCGCAGAGTCACATCCAGGCCATCATTCGGGCGCTAACCGACAGCCGCAACAACCTTCAGGCGGACAACGCGGCGATCGCCCAGGAAGAACGCGCGCTCTGGACTGAGATGGAGACGCTGCGCCAATACGCTTACATGGCGCGGACCTTGGACGAGGCTCTTGAGCGGCGGATCGACATTTTGGCCGCGAGCGACCCAGCGCGCGGACGGACCCTCCGCGAGGACGTTCTGTTCCCGGTTCGCCATCGACTCCAGGACATTCTGACGCAGCTCGCCGTCGCGGCCCAGGGCTACGCCGCCCTGCGCGTCGTCCAGCAGAACAACCAGGAAGTTGTCCGAGCCATCCAGACGGCCACCACCACCACCACTGCGGCGTTGCGGACGGCGGTCATGGTCGCGCAGGCGTTGACTGATCAACGCCTAGTCGTGGAACAACTCAAGGCCGTGAGCGAGGTGACGAGCAGCATGATCGAGAGCACGTCGGAGCTCTTGAAGACTCAGACAGCCGACGTCACGGCGCAGACGACCGGCACGGGCGTCGATCTCGCCGCGTTGCAGCGGGCGTGGGATAACGTCTTTGCCACCCTAGACCAGATCGACTCGTACAAGTCCACGGCGCTAGAGACGATGAAGGTCACGGTGCGCGAGTTGACCGGGCAGGTCGAGCGTTCCCGCGCCTACGTCGAACACCTCGAGCAAGCCGACGGCGCCTTGGCACCGCGAGCGGACTCCCGCGCGGAGACGTCCATGCTCCGCATCTCATAACAGACCACGAGCCCTGTTTGGATCGTCGCACCGGCGACCGCCACCAGGAGGACGAGCGCGGGCGACAGTCTCGGGTCGGGTATCTACCGTAGGCCCGACCTCATTATCGGGCGACTATCCGCACACGATGACCACGTCGTGTTCGGCGCGTGCCAAGCCCTGGGTCTAAGCCGGCGGCCGACGCGGCGAGAGGACCAG
>PMBR01000011.1 GCA_003152995.1 Chloroflexota bacterium
GTCAGCGACGAACCACGCGACGGAGTCGGCCATGGCCCCACCGTATCAGTGCCGGATCCGGTGTCTGTGCACGAGGGGTCGGGACGCAGAGCTTCAAGCGCGAGGTGATTCCAGGGCGGCCGGCGGGTTGACGAGGCGACCGTTACGGCGGGTGCCGCCTGATTGGGCCGTGGGGATGGGCCCGACACCCCAGGCAGGTGGCCCCCGGTCGGCGCGATCTAGCCNNCGTCGACGTGCGGAGCGGGGGCCATGTACATGCTAGCCCTGCGGTCGAATGGCGCGCCCGGTTCGGCGGGCCGCGTCCAACACCATGAAACCATCGTGACGGCACAGACGCCAGACCCTACCGGTTCGCGTCCCTGTGAGCGTCTCGGCGGCCCGCTGCGGGTGACTGGTCAGCGGCAGGGGCAGCCCAGATATGGCACCAGATCCCCTCCACGACGACCTGATCGTCGTGCTCAGTCGTTCGGTGACTGTTCGAATAGCTGGTCGTGAATTCAGGTCAATCGGCGGTAGGTGGCCGACGACGTCCGGTTTCGCTCCGCGCCCTGCGGCCTGTCCTGCCCGCGGGCGTGCTTGACAGCACCGACGGTGGGACGCAGAGTTCCGGCCCCCGGGGCACCTGCCTCGGCGCGATGGTGAGGGGGACGGATGCGGTTCCGAGGTGCGGCGCTCTTCGTGGTCTCAGCGGCGTTCGTCGCCGCGTGCGGTGGTGGAGGCGGGACCGCGGGCAGCGGCGGGGGTGGCGGCGCCAGCCCAAGCGCGCCGATCCTCAACCTCGGGGCACCGGCCGTGAAGCTTCCGTTCGGGGGCGATGTTTGCCAGAGCCTCACCGCGGCCGACTTCCCGAGCCAGATCGCCGGCACCTCGGGCTGGACACTCACGAAGAGCGAGGTTGGCGACGGCATCGGCGGCGCCAAGACCGCCTGCTTCTACGACCTCACGTCGGGGGACGGGAGCACGTCGCAGCCCGGCGTCGCATACGAGAGCGTTGACAACTGGGACTCGTTCAAGCAGATCGCGGTCAAATCGACCGATAACCCGTATCAGGCCGTTTCAGGCGTCGGCGAGGACGCCTATCTCATCAACGCCTTTGGCCAGAACGTCCTGTACGTCAAAGCGAACGGCTACCTGATCGTGATCTCGGGGGTCGACCCGTTCAACGACCTGCCGACGTTGAAGTCCTTCGCGAGTGCGATCCTCGGGCGGATCTGAGGGCGACCGGGGTCTGCCGTGTCCCATACCCGCCCTGCAACACGAGGGCCCGCTCCACCGGACGCACTCTTCCTCGAGGCACTGAAACGCCACACGATGGCAACGTCGTGTCCGAACGCCTGCTCTCGACGCTCCGCTTCGTTGAAGGAGCGGAGGTGCGCCCTGTTCCTTGGGCCGCAGTCGGAGCGAGAGGGCTTCAGGTATCAGGTCGCCGGCCAGACAGGCCACGACGGTCCACTTCGCCCGCTCCGCAGGTCCGCGATGTCGGCCAGCGCGCACACGAGCTACTCGTCGCGCCTTCTTTCCGTCGAGCAGAACGAGTCCCACGAGCGAGGCTGGTGTGAGCGAGGGATCTTGCTCGACGAGGATCGCGAGTTCGTCACGTAGGTGCTGCGTGTCTCGGCGGGTTGCCCGCTGGCGACCACCGGCGTATGGCGGGTGGATCGCCCGCGGCCCAAGGCGGTGCACGACGGCCTCAGCGCCAGCTGCGAGGTCAGCCTGAAAGCGCCTTCTCTTGTACTTGGTCGGGATGGCGGGCCTGGTCGTGATCGGCACCTCTTGACAGGGCGAAACGCCGCGAACCACGCCAATCACCCGAACCGCCGTCGCATGCGTTTAGGGGCTCGTGGTGTTCACGGTCGAGGGCCCTGGATGACTGCACGCCTCCGTGTACGCGTGGCGCGACGTGATGCCACCGGAGTTCGCCGCCACCCCGGAGGAGAAGCTCGAGGCCACGGTGATGCGAGTGCTCGTGCGTTTCACGCGCCCACCGATCGAGATCGGCACGCTCCCTTTTCGATCTTGGCACCGCGGAATGGGCGACCGGTTCGACCGCGATCGCGGCGGACTTCTGTCGGGCTTGCGTGGAGCACGCAGAAGAACGGGGCTGAGGATCTGATTTGCGGGCCTGCAGCTCGACGGGCGTCCGACGGCCAGGGCTCGAACACGCGCACGTCGAACAGGCCGTCGGCGAGCAAGGCCCTGCATCACGTGCGGCAGGCCCTAACATTGCGACCACACGTTCAGGATGACCTGCTCGTCCTTTCGATTCGCGGATCGCCTCGAGCCGGGCAGCGGGTTCCGGTGTGGATCCCGCGGCGCGTGGAGGCCCGAACATGCAGAAGCGCGAGGTCGTCAGGACCGTCCTTGTCGGCGGACGGCCGCCGTACGTCCCCTGGTCGATAGGATTCACCAAGGAAGCTGCGGAGACGCTCCAGCTCCACTACGGAGCGGATGTCCTGGAGGACCGGGTCGAGAACCATTTCCTCAGGCTGGGAAGCGATATCGGCTTCTTCGACGATCTCGGTGACGATCGCGTGCGGGACGTGTTCGGCGTTGTATGGAACCGCAGCGTCGACAAGGACAT
>PMBR01000050.1 GCA_003152995.1 Chloroflexota bacterium
GGCCCGGCGGTAAGCGGCGCGGCGGCCCGGGGCCCGGCGGTAAGCGGCGCGGCGGCCCGCGGCCCGGCAGTTGCCGGAGCGGCGAGCCGCAACCGAGCCGAGGTACAAGCTCAAGGGCCCGGCGCCTTGTCCCCGCATGCGGCACAATCGCCAGGCCAGCGTGCGACTGCCCCTGGTCGGCGCCCGGCGCCGCCCGAACTGAGCAGGCCTTGAGAGGAACGATGTCTCCCGCCACCAAGAGGCGCGCCACCGGATCCACCGCGCGTGCGGCCAAGCAACCCGCGAGGAAACGCGCCTCGGCGCTCAAAGGTCCGGCCAACGGTCCGGCCAACGGTCCGGCCAACGTTCCGGCCACGGACCCGACCCCGAAGACCGCTTCTGTCGGCGGGACCGACGGGGCCGGCGGGCTCGCTGCGTTGCCGGCCCGCTTTCGCGCGTTCTTCGAGCCGCCGGCCAGTCCACATGAGACACGTGGCGCGAGTGTGGTGCGGCCGGTCGTTTTCGGAGCGACGGACGGCCTGGTCTGCAACCTGTCGCTGATCATGGGAGTCGCCGGCGCTGCCGGCGAGGATCCCCATTCCATCGTCATCGCCGGGATCGCCGGGTTGCTTGCGGGCGGCTTTTCGATGGCCGTCGGCGAGTACGTTTCGGTGCGATCCCAGCGCGAGTTGCTCGAATACCAGATCGACCTCCAGCGCCACCAGCTCCACCATACGCCGGAGCAGGAGCGCCAGATCCTGCGCGAGATATACGAGGCGAAGGGGCTATCCCGCGCTGAGGCGCATCTGATCGTCGATCGGATCATGAGGGACCCGGAGCGGGCGATCGACACCTTCGTGCGGGAGGAGATCGGACTCTCGGCGGGGACGATGGGCTCGCCGGTGGCCGCCGGGCTGGGCTCGCTCTCTGCCTTCGCCGTGGGCGCAATGGTGCCGCTGCTGCCGTTCCTCATCCTGAGCGGCGGCCAGGCGGCCTTCGCTCTGAGCATTGCCGCGTCCGGGATCGCACTCTTCGCCATCGGTCTGGCGGTTAGCCGCCTGACTCACCGGCACGCGATCTGGACCGGCGTCCGGCAGGCAGGCCTTGGGGGCATCGCGGCCGCCGTCACGTTCGGGATCGGATCGCTGCTGGGGACAGCCGTCCACTGAGGATCGGCGTCGCAGATGGCGGCCCTGCCGGGTTGAACCGCGGCGCCGGGGCGGCGGGACCGGGCCTCCCCAACTGGTAGTCTCCGGCCTGCTCAGTCCGCCCGCCTCACGGCCGATAACCCCAATGGTGCGGATCCTGCCGTGACTCGCATCTGGTGCGTGCACGCTCGCGCGCGACCTTCCTCGGCCGCACTCAGGTTCGACGATGAAGCTGAACATCCGGACGAAGCTCCTTGCGACTTCATGCGTCCTGCTGCTGGCCACGCTCGCCATCACCGTCTTCTCGGTCGCCAGCCTGAGCAGTGTCAACGACCAGGCCAACGCGGCGTTCGTGGAGGGCACGTCCGCTATCGATCAGCTCGGTTCACTCGACGTCGCCATCGTCGACAAGACGAGTCAGGTCACCTACAACGTCCTCGTGGGCCCCGACATAGCCGGTAGTGCGGCCCCGGCGACCAGCGACGGCATCGCAGTCGTCGGGAAGCAGGCGAGGATCGATGCTCAGATCGCAGCCGACGATGCGACCATCGCCAAAGAGCTGGCCGGGTACGAGAAGCTCTCGCTCACCGACAGCGAGAAGGCGGAGCTGGCCACCTTCAAGTCCAATTTCGATGTCTACAACGTCGTCTTCAAGCAACTCTACGGCGACGCCAAGGCCGGTAACACGGCGGCTGCAACCGCCGAGCTCCAAAACGAGGTAGCAACCAGCAACAAGCTGATTGCCAGTCTCGACAAGCTCGCGGCATCGGCCAGGGCCAAAGCGGTGACTCTCAACGGCCGGATCCAGTCAACCTTCGAGCAGGCGCGGCTGATGACCGTAATCGCCTTCTTGATGGCAGTCGCTCTCGGGTTGTTCGTGTCCATCCGCGTGTCCGGGTCGATCCGGAACGGCGTGAGGGCGGTCCAGGCCACGCTCACATCCATGACCGAAAACTGCGCCACGGCTCTCGAATCGGGGCTGGGCGCTCTGGCCCGCAACGACCTCAGCGTCGAGGTTCGCGCGATCACGAGCCCGATCGACAAGTACGGGACCGACGAAATCGGCCAGACCGCGGCGGTCACCGACAAGATGCTGGCCAAGCTCAAGGCGACGATCGAGAGCTACGAGACCGCCCGCCACGGTCTCGCGGACACGGTTGGCGAGGTCAAAGTCGCCGCGGAGGCGATGGCAGGCGCATCGGACCAGCTCAACTCCGCTGCGACGCAGTCCGGCGCCGCCTCGCAGCAGGTCGCACAGACGATCAGCCAGGTGGCCTCAGGGGCCGGCGATCAGGCTCGAGCCGCCTCGCAGACGAGCGACGCGAGCCACGATCTGTCGAAGATCATCAAGCAAGTCGGAGAAGGCGCCTCGGCCACCCAGGCCCGCGTTCAGGACGCATCTCGTGCCCTGCACGCGACGACTCAGGCCGTCAACAGAGCTATGAAGGCATCCGACGACATCGCCCCGCTGAACGATCGTGTGACCGCCGCTCTGGCCGCCGGCCAGGAGGCCGTGGACGAAACCTCTTCCGGGATGAAGCGGCTCAAGTCGAGCGTGGACTCGACCGCGGCCACTATCACCCAGCTCGGCGCCAAGTCCGATCAGATCGGCGCCATCGTCGAGACCATCGACGACATCGCCGAGCAGACGAATCTCCTCGCCCTCAACGCCGCAATCGAAGCGGCCCGCGCCGGCGAGCAGGGCAAGGGGTTCGCGGTCGTCGCGGACGAGGTTCGCAAGCTGGCCGAGCGCTCGAGCCGCGCCACCAAGGAGATCGCCGCCCTGATCGCCGAGGTCCAGAGAGAGACCGAGGCCGCGGTCAAGGCAATGTCGGCCGGCGCCGGCGAAGTCGCCAGCGGAGCAGAACTGGCCGAGCAGGCCTCCGGCGCCCTCAAGGAGATCCACGAGCTGGCGACCGCTCGAAACGACGTCCTCGAAGACATGATGTCCGCCGTCGTCGAAATCCGCGGCCTCAGCTCCGAAGTGGTTTCGGCAACGGACGGCATCGCGAAGATTGCCGCCCAGACCAACGACTCCGCGGTGTCGATGTCTTCGGCGGCCGACATGGTCGGTCAATCGGTCGAGTCGATCGCCGCCATCAGCGAAGAGAACTCGGCCTCGGCGGAGGAAGTCTCTGCCGCGACCGAGGAGATGTCTGCTCAGGCCGAGGAAGTCGTCGCGTCCGCGGCGACACTGTCCGAGATGGCGCAGCAGTTGGACGAACTGGTGGCACGATTCCGCCTACGATCGGGCGAGGCTATAGACTCCAGCAAGGTGATCCAGCGGCGCCGGGCCAGCGATTGGCAGGTGCCCACTGAGCTCCGGCGGGTCGGAACCGCCTGACGCCTCCTCATGGCAGGGCCGCTTTCCCCCCAAGCGACCCTGCCAACCCTCCCCCGCCGACCGCATACCTCAACGCCAGCCGCAGCTGGCCTGACGGGACGCGGACGGAAGTCGGACCCGGTCCCTGGCCCCGCGGCTGTATCCTCCGTCACATGCCAGACCGCGCCAAACCAGCACTGCCTCTTATCGTCATCACGGTGGGCGACCCCGCCCGCTCGGACGACCCGGCCCTCGCTGCTCACAAGAACCAGCTGTACGTGGCGGGAATAGCCGGCCACGGCGGCACGCCCGCGCTGCTTCACAGCGGCACTCCCGCACCGGAGCGCGAGCGTCTCCTCGGCGCGATGGACGGACTGCTGCTGGCAGGCGGCGCAGACATCGACCCCGCCCTGTACGGCGAGACGGCGAACGGCGCCCTGGAGATGGACCGGGCTCGCGACGACGTGGAGCTGGCAGCCTGGCGCGAAGCCGAAAGCCGGTCCCTGCCGGTGTTCGGCATCTGTCGCGGACTCCAGGCAATCAACGTCTTCCTGGGCGGGAAGTTACTGCAGGACGTGCCCAGCCATGCCGGCACTCCGTACGGGAAGGGGCCGGCCCACACTCACGACCTGGAGATCGAACCGGCCAGCCGGCTCGGTCGCGCGGTCGCGAGCGCCGCGCCCGACGGCCTGGCCGCCGGCGATGCGGAGGATTCGGCGCTGCAACTCCAGGTGAACACTTATCACCATCAGGCCGTGAGCCTCGAAGGCCTGGCCGCCGGGCTGCGGCCGACGGCGTGGGCCTACAGCGAAGCCGGCCGGCTGGTCGAAGGCCTGGAGAGCCGCGACGGCCGCTGGATCCTCGCCCTCCAGTGCCACCCGGAGCGAACCGAATCCACACCGGAGGAGCTCGACGGGGTTTGGGCCGATTTCGTCGCGGCAGCCTCGGCCGTCCGTAGCAAACGAGCCGTCCCCGCAAGCTGAACCGCGTGGCGAGCCGTCTCGTCCGGATGCCCCGGTTTCACGCACAACGGCCGAATCGGCGCCAGGCGCTATAGGCGACCGGGCAGTTCGAACGTGACGCAGGTCGATGGGCCTCGCCCTACCTCAGTAGCGAAGGAGCGTCATCACCGCGCCGACGCGATTGAACATCGCGAGACCGAAGGGCATCGTCACGATCAACACGCACAGCACGTATGCGGCCGCCATCCAGATGGCGCCGAACCAGAAGCCGACAAAGACGAACCAGACGGCCCGCATCCACATCGGACGCTGCTCGACGTTCGTGGCGGTCAGGAACCTCCGTCCGTCGGCGGCGGTCTCGACCTGATACGTCTTGCTCCGACCACGAAGAGTGAGGATCGCCGGTATGCGGTTGAACAGGTAGAAGGCAAACGGCAATCCCAGAATCGAGAGCGCCAACGCATAGGCGATGACGATCACGATGGCCGTCAGCCACCAACCGATGAGAACGAACCAGACCGCTCGGGCAAGAAAGCCCGGCCCCTGCCTCGCGGCGATGACCGTCTGCGGCGCCTGAGGATTGACGTCGGCCACCGGCAGGAAGACCGACGACTGAGCTGGTGCGACAAGAACGGGCTCCGACATGAACCTCGACCTCTCCAGACTTGGCGCGGACTAACGAGAATCACCGCCGGAGACAATCCGGCCCGCCTTTCGTTCACCCTAGGCTCCTTCTCGCGCCGGGCGCGAGGATGAAAACCCCGCCCTCGCCGTGCCGTGGCGATCCGCCCGGCTCGCCACCCAGGCGCAGAGCCTTCTCATCGACGGCCCAGGACAGGTATCGTGTGCCGCGTCACGGGGGCGTTCAGGGCATCACGCGAGATGCCGCCGCGACTCGTTTGGCGGAGGAGGTCTTCGGTGTTCGTTCCCCTATCGGTGCTGGAGTTCCGCGATCGAGCGGAGACCTACTTCGGCGAGAAGGTCGGAGTCGTCGACGGGGATAAGCGCTTCACGTACCGGCAGTTCGGCGAGCGGACGCATCGACTCGCCAACGCCCTGGTGGGCCTCGGGATCGAGCCCGGCGATCGGGTCTCGTTCCTGACCTACAACACCCACCAGCTGCTCGAGGCCTATTACGGCGTCCTCGAAGCCGGCGCCGTGCTGAACCCGATCAACATCCGCCTGACGCCCAAGGAGATCGCCTACATCGTCGGCCACGCCGGCTCGAAGGTGGTCTTCTTCCACAAGGACTTCAAGCCGCTGGTCGAGTCGCTGGCCGCGGAGCTGCCGGCAAAGCCCCGCTTCGTGATCATGGAAGGCGCTCCCGACGGCCTCGCGTCGGAGGAGTACGAGGCGTTCCTGTCCGGCGGATCGCCGGACGCCCTGACGCCCGCGATCGACGAGAACGGCATGGCTGAACTCTTCTACACCAGCGGCACGACCGGCTTCCCGAAGGGCGTGTCGATGACCCATCGGGAGCTCTACCTGCACGGCATGTACGCCGAGATCGGCCTGCAGTTCACGCAGGACGACGTCGTGCTGCACGTGGTCCCGCTCTTCCACGTCAACGGCTGGGGAACGCCGCACTTCCTGACGATGGTCGGCGGCCAGCACGTCATGCTGCGCAAGTTCGAGCCGGTGGCGTTCATGCAGGCGATCGAAAAGCAAAAGGTGACCCGCGTTCTCGCGGTGCCGGCGATCTTCAACGCCGTGCTCAACCACCCGGACCGCGCCAAGTACGACCTCTCGAGCCTGCGCCAGCTGATCGCCGGCGGCGCGCCGTCCTCGCCCACGCTCATCCGCAACCTGGAGGAGGCGTTCGGCTGCCAGGCGATCGTGGGCTATGGCCTGTCCGAAACGTCGCCGATCCTGACCCTTGCCCAACCGCGAACGTTCCTGACCGAAACCGAGCCGCCCGAGAAGCGCCAGGAGCGCCAGGCTTGGACCGGCTGGCCGCTCCCCGGGGTTGCGCTTCGGGTCGTGCACTCCGACGGCCGCGACGTGCGCGCCGACGGCGAGCAGATCGGCGAGATCGTCGTCCGCTCCAACGTGGTGATGGACGGCTACTTCAAGGATCCCGAAGCCACCGAGGCCACGATCCGGGACGGCTGGCTGCACACCGGCGACATGGGCGTCATCGACGACCAGGGCTACATCCTGATCAAGGACCGTTCCAAGGACATCATCATCCGGGGCGGCGAGAACATCTCATCGGTCGAAGTCGAAAACGCGATCCTGGCCCACCCGGCCGTGCTCGAATGTGCCGTCGTATCCGCGCCCGACAAGGCGCTGGGCGAGGCCCCAGTCGCGCTGGTCGTGCTCAAGCCGGGAGCGACGGCGACCGTGAAGGAGCTACGCGAGCACTGCAAGGAGCGCCTGGCGCGCTTCAAAGTCCCGCGCGACATCCACTTCCGCGACGCGCTGCCGAAGGGCGGCACGGGCAAGATCCTCAAGACCGAGCTGCGCGAGCCATTCTGGAAGGGCCACGAGGCCAGGGTCCAGTAACCTTCGGTAGGCGAAGCCTGGCCGCTCCGGGCCGCGAGTCGCGACACTGGCTGGAGGACTAAGGATGCTGTTCGATCTGCCTCTGGCCGAGCTGCGGGTCTACAAGCCCGACCGCGAGGAGCCGGCCGACTTCGACACCTTCTGGGCCGGTACGCTGGCCGACGCCCGGAAGCACCCTCTGTCGCCGGTATTCGAGCCGATCGACGCCGGACTGTCGACGATCGATGTTTGGGACGTCACGTTTGCCGGCTTCGGCGGGCAGCCGATCAAGGGCTGGTTCCTGGCGCCTTCGAACCCGGGCGCGTCGCCCTTCGCCAAAGGGGGCCGGCTGCCGTGCGTGGTCGAGTACATCGGCTACGGCGGCGGTCGGGGCCGTCCGATCGACTGGCTGCTGCCACCCAGCGCGGGCTACGCCCACCTCGTGATGGACGTCCGCGGCCAGGGCAGCACCTGGCGCGCCGGCGACACGCCCGATCCCGAGACCGGGTCGATCGGCGGCCACCACCCCGGGTTCGCCACGCTCGGCATCCTCGACCCGGCCACCTACTACTACCGCCGCCTCATGACCGACGCCGTGCGGGCGATCGAGGCGGCCCGGGCCCAGCCGCTGGTCGATGCGGACCGCGTGGCCGTGAACGGCGGCAGCCAGGGCGGCGGACTCGCCCTCGCCGCGGCCGCGCTCGTGCCGGATCTGATGCTGATCCTGACCGACGTGCCCTTCATGTGCCACTGGCGCCGCGCCGTGGAGATCACCGACGGCGATCCATACAACGAGATCGTCCGCTACTGCCGGGTCCACCGGGACGTTGCCGATCGAGCTTTCACGACGCTCACCTATTTTGACTGCCTCAACTTTGCCGCTCGGGCGAAGATGCCGGCGCTCTTCTCCGTGGGCCTCATGGATCAGGTCTCGCCGCCCTCCACGGTCTTCGCCGCGTACAACCACTATGCCGGGCCGAAGGAGATCGTGGTCTACCCGTTCAACGGCCACGAGAACGGCCAGACGGCACAAGTGGAGCGCAAGATGCTCCGCCTGGCGCAAGCGGCCCGGAGCTGATGCCCTCCCCGACGTTTGTGGCACGGATAAGGTCCGAGGTTCGGGCGGCGCTCACTCCCGCCATGATCGCCGCTGCAGTGGCGCTCGCCGCGATCACAGCCGTTGCTATATTCCTGCGCTTCTACGATCTCGCGGCGAACCCGGGCGGGCTGTACGGCGATGAAGCGGCCGAAGGGCTCGACGCCTGGCGGCTGCTCCACCAGCCGGGGTTCCACGCCGACTTCGGTGTCTGGTTCACCTCCGACGGCGGGCGCGAGGCGCTTTTCGCATACGTGGTGGCCGGTGTATTCAACTTCGCGGGCGCGACAGCTTTAGCGCTACGGGCGACGGCAGCGGCCTTTGGCGTGGCCGGCGTCCTGGCGATAGGCCATCTGGCGCGGCGATTCGGGATCTGGACGGGCGTTGTAGCGGCGGCCTGGGCTGCGGGCTCGGTGTGGCTCGTGGCCGTGAGCCGCGACGGCATGCGGAACACGATCGTGCCGTTCTTCGGGGCGATGGCGCTGGTTGCGCTGCTGCACTGGGCCACGCGGCCGGGCCGCGGGTCGGCGATCCTGGCCGGGGCCGTGACGGCGCTCGCGGCGATGTACACGTACCAGCCGCTCAAGCTGCTGCCGGTGCTCGTGGTCGCGTGGCTGCTGTGGCTGCGGCGCGTCGATCGCCCCGCGTACGAGCGCCTGCGCGCCGGAGCGGTGCCGTTCGCGGTTGCGTTCGTCCTGGTCGCGGCGCCGATGATCGCCGTGGCGGTCACGAACCCGACGAACTACTTCGGTCGGGTGGTGTCGACGGTGTCGCTGAATCTCGGCGTCGAGGCGGATTCGAACCCGATCGTCCACGTGCTTCGGACGGTGGCGATGTTCGGGCTGATGGGCGACCCGAACGCGCGCCACGATGTGGCTGGTTTGCCGCTGCTGCCGGTGCCGCTCTCTGTTGTGGCGGTCGCTGGTCTGGTGCGGCTGTGGCGAATGCGCCGCGACGCGAGCCACTCCCTGATCCTGCTGGCGCTGCCCGTCTTCCTCGCCGCGCCGCTCGTGGCTGTCGAAGGCGGTTCTCCCCATTTCCTGCGGGCCCTCGGTCTGGCGGCACCGCTGGGTGTCGCGATCGGGCTCGGAGCCGCGGAGATCGTGGAGCAGGTGCGTCGACGCTGGAACCGCGGGGCGAGCTGGCTGGCGATGGCCCTTGTGGCGGGGACCCTGACCGCGGTCGCCGTCTGGAGCGGGTGGGCGTACTTCACCAGGCCGCCGGCCGACCGCTATGCAGCCTTTAGCTATCCGATCGTCTCGCTTGCGTCATACGCCGCCGAACATCCGGGCTCGGCCGCCATCCTGGACGGGTATTCGGCGATGGACGTCGAATTCCTCGACGCCTCCGAGTCGGTGGCGATCTTCTCGCCCGGGTCGAAGGTGGCCGACCCTGCCGCGCACTCGCTCTATCTCGCGCTCAGCCTGGCCGACCTGTCGTCGACGCTGGGGCCGACGGTCGCCTCTCGGGCGCAACCGATTGCCTGGGACCCGGACGGCAAACCTTCCGTCTGGGCGGTCACGCCCTAGGCTACTGCTGCAGCGCAACTCGACCGCGGCTGGCCTCGGCGGCGCGCGCGATCGCATGACGGAGCGCCAGACCGCTGAACGGCTTGGGGAGGAACTCACCCGACACTCGGGATTCCCCACCTCCGGCAGCAGAACCTTCGGCGTAGCCGCTCATGAAGACAACGCCGATATTGGGGCGTTGGGCTCGGATCCGGGCCGCCAACTCGGGCCCGTGGATACCCTGCATCACGATGTCCGTGATGAGGACATCGATCTCATCGCCCCACGTCTCGCTGGCGCGAAGCGCCTCCTCACCCCCATCCGCGGCAACGACCGTATATCCCGCCGCCACGAGACTTCGTCGCGCGAACTCGCGCACCGCGGGATCGTCATCGACCAGCAGGACGACGCAGGACCTTGGGAGCGTCGGCGCAACCAGGCGCAATCTGTGCGCCTTGGCAGCCTCCATTCGCGGCAGATCCACATTGAACGTGGAGCCCTGTCCCGGAGCTGTCTCGACCTGGATATGGCCGCCCGCCTGGTCCACGATGCCGAACGCAGTCGAGAGCCCGAGACCCGTGCCCTTTCCGGGGCTCTTGGTCGTGTAGAACGGATCGAAGATCCTGGCCCGAGTCGCGTCGTCCATTCCGATCCCCGTGTCGGAAACGCTCATCCGAACCATCGAGATCGCGCCGGGACCGCGGTCCGGTAGGCGCAGGTCCGTCGACTCGACGTCATGGACGGCGATTGTCACGGTCCCGCCGCTGAGCATCGCATCGCGGGCATTGACGGTCAGATTGACGATGACCTGTTCGAGCCCGGTCGGATCGACCCGAATCCAGCCGTGGTCAGGGTCGACCTCCAGCACGATTTCGACGTCGTCGCCCATTAGAGGTCGCAGGATCGGGATCAGATCGCTGATAACCTGAGCCGGGTCGACATCGACGGACACTGGGATCTGCCGACGGGTGAAGGCCAGGAGCTTGCGCGTGATCGCGGTCGCCCGGGCGCCGCTCGCGAGCACTTGCTCGATGTCCTCGCGTACCGGGTCCCCTTCTGGTAATGCCGCGCGAGCCAGCTCCGCATACCCCTGGATCGCCGTCATGAGGTTGTTGAAGTCGTGGACGATCCCGCCGGCAAAAAGCCCGATCCCCTCGAGCCGCTGGTTCTCGACTACCTGGACATCGTGGCTGCGCTTGCCCGCGACATCGCTGACATCCAGCATCGTTCCAACGTAGACGCCATCGTGCGTCTCGATCGGGATTCCGGCCACGAGCCCGACCAGTTCGGTGCCGTCGGCTCGTCGAAGCCGGATTTCGATCCGCTCACCGGAATGGGTTCGCTGACGTTCCAGAAAGCCCTCGACTCGAGCCCAAATCGCCTGGTCGAGAAACTCCATGATCCGCCGACCGCGCATCTCGTCCGGCGTCGACCCCAGGAGCGCAGCCATCGCTTTGTTCGCGTATGTCGTTCGACCCTCGACATCCACGAGCCACACGCCGTCAAACGCACTCTCGAGGATCGGGTGCAGCCGGTCCATCGGCACCTGGGCAACCGACGTTCCCGTGTTGAGCTGGTCCTGAATTTCCCGGTCCATATGTCGCCCCCCCAAGAACCCACGCCTAACAGGCGCCGGCGGGCTTCACGCGGCAGTCTAGGCCTTCGGAACAGGCCTGTCAGCAATAAAGTCGTGACAGTTTTGCCGGGGCCGGTACCGGCCATTTGGCCTCAGGCAAGCGGTGGCGAGTTCGCGGCATGCCGGGGCGCGTGACCGCGGTATCGTGCGGGTGGCGAAAGCGGCGGCTATTTGGCGCGCGCCGCCGATGCGGGAGTTGAGTTGCCGGACACGATCGAGGCGAGACGGACGCTTTCCCAGCGCGACCGGCTCTCGTCGGCCGGGTCGGGCTTCGGCGCTCGGCTGGCGCTCATCACGGCCTTCGGCGCGATCTTCCGGCTCGCGCTGCTTGCACGACAACCGCTCGGCGTCGACGAGGACTTCACCGCCGCGGTCGTTGGTCGCCCGCTTGGAGACATGCTGGGAGTGGTGAGCCGCGACAGCGCGCCGCCGCTCTTCTACATGGCCGAGTGGCTCGTCGCACAGTTGACCGGCGGGCCGGCCGCACTGCGACTAGTGCCCGCCCTCGCGGGCATTGCGCTCATCCCGCTGCTGGCGGCGCTGGCCCGTCGCGTGGCCGGAGATCGGGCGGGGTTGTGGGCCGCGGCCTTCGTCGCGGTCCTGCCGACGACGCTGCTGGCGTCCGAGAACGCACGCATGTATTCGATGGCCGGGGCGTTGGTCGTGGCCGCGATCCTGTTGTTGTGGCGCGCGGTCGAACGCCCGGCCGACGAACGGACGGAGGCCGGACGGGCGGGCGCGGGCACCTGGGTCGCGTACGCCGCCGCCGCCGCGGCCGCCGTCTGGACCGACTACTTCGCGTCGGTGGCGCTGGCTGGAATGCTGGTCGCCGTCCTCTGGCTCCGGCCGGATCGTCGGACGTTGGTTCTGGCCGGCGCCGCCACCGCGATTGCCATTGCCACCATCGGCCCGTGGCTCCTGTTCGCACACGCCCAATTCGAGCACGCCGGGCAGGGATTCTGGATCCCGCCGCTGAGCCCCGTTTCGGTGGCCGGCACGTTCGGCCAGCTCTTCGCCGGTCCGCCGGTCGATTCGGGCGTGCCGTACAGAGAGGCTCTGGTGGCGCTTCAGGTGCTCGCCGTGGTGGCCGGATCACTCGCGGTGGCGGCCGCGCTGGCATTCCGCCGCGGCCCTGAAGCCAGACGCGCGGCCATCTTCTTGCTCATCGCATGCAGCGGCGTCGTCGCGCTCGCCACGGTCAGTTTCTGGCGCCCGCTCCTGGAAGCCCGATACGCCGGCGTCATTTGGCTGCCGCTCTTCGCGCTGGCGGGAGCCGGCATGGCCGCCGTCCCCCGCCGATTCGCCGCCGCCCTTATCGTGGCCGTAGCAGTTCCGTCGCTCGCTCTCGGGTCCGTCATAACCCACCCCGAAACCGCCTCGCTTCTGCCCGAGATCGAGTCGCGCGTCGGCCCGCACGATCTCGTCGCCACCGACCCGGACCACTACTATGCGGTGCTGGCGCAGGGCGGCCCGCGAACTCTCGCCCGCCTCCACGTCCTGGCCGCCGCGGATCCTCCCTGGTATTTCGGCACCGCCGCGTATCCGCGCGATGCCGTCGTCCACTCGGTCCCCGCCGACGTCACGTCGGCCGGCGGCACGGTCTTCTACGTCGCAGATCCGGGCGCGACTCCCCCAACGTTTCCACCCGGCTACCGCTTCCTGGCGCGGCGCTGCGCGGTGCGGGTCTGCGTTACGACGTACGTGCCGGGCGCTTGAAGCCGAGCGGCAAGAGGCGAGGGGCGGCCGCACTCCACAGCCCCGGTCGAGAGGTCAGGCCGTCACGCGCCAGACGACTCGATCGACCTCGCCGGTGACGACCTTGATGTGCCCCGAGAGGTAGGCGTCGCATTCGGCGTCCCCGGTGTCGACCAGCAGCGGGCCGCCCAAAGCGTGCAGCTTGTCCAGCGTGGCCGCCACGACCACGCCCTCCCTCCCGACGGCGCGGATTACCGCCGGGCTCAGCTGTTGATTACCCCGGCCGAAGAGATAGCCCTGCCCGCCGATGACGGTCACTACCAGGCGTGCGCGAACGCTCTCGGGCTTGCGGGCCAGGAACGCCAGAAGCTGAGCCTCGTTGACGTCGACGGCAACGAGACGGCCGCGGTGGAGCAGGTCCACGCCGAGCAGCGTCTTCTCGATTCCCAGCTCGTGGGCGACCGCCTTGACCGTGGTTCCCGGACCCAGGATCCAGTAGGCGCCGGGGTCGCGGTCCATCTCCGCGAGAACCCCGAAGGCGACGTCCCGAAGGGTCGAGGGACCGCCCGGGTTGCCCGACTTGGCGCCCTGCACGAGCGCGCGCCGGTAGGGCATGCGCATGTAGCCGAACAGGCGCGCGCTGACAATTCCGGCGCGGAACAGGTCCTCGTCGATGTCCATGACCTCGCGGTCCTCGAGGCCGGCGCGCCCGGCGAGGAACTCGGTCACGAGTTCGGCGGCGCGACGGGGATTCACGGCGAAGACGCCCGAGTGGATCTTGACCCCGGCCGGGATCCCGACGACGGGCACGCGCCCACCCACCGCGGCGAAGACGTCGCGCGCCGTCCCGTCGCCGCCGGCGAAGAGGAGCAGGTCGGCGCCCCACGACAGCAGGTCCTCGGCCGCTTGGCGCGTGTCCGCGCCTGTGGTGGCGCCGGTCTGGATCGAGCCGAGCACGGTCGGAACGAAGCCCGCCTCACGCGCAACGACTTCGCCCATCTCACCCGGATATGTCGCGAGGTCGATCTCCGGGGAGTGGCCGCCGGGCAAGTGGCCGCGCAAGCCGCCGGGCGCCGCGCCCTCGGCGAGGAGCCGCAGCGTCTCCGCGGCTCGCGCGCCGGCCATCGGCACGGCCCCGAGGGCAAGCGCAAGCGCCACGGTTTCTGCGCCATCGCTGCCCTTGAGTCCCACCCGCCCGCCGATCCCCGCCAGCGGGTTCACGATCAGGCCGATGCGGCGGCGCGTCGCTACGCCGGCGTCCGGGCCGCCGCCGGGCTCAGTGGAAGCGGCGCCGGCCGTCGGGCCGGCGCCGCCACTCCGCTCGCTCACGTGGCCCGCCCGCTAGCCGTCCGGATGCGTCCGCTTCCATACACGCCACGTGAACGGGACCTGCGTCAGATTCTCGTAGTCGTGGATTTCGCGGTGGACGATGCTGCGGTGCGGGGCCGTCAGCACGATCTCCGGGTTCGAGTACGCCTCGGCGGAGATGTGGTGGAACGCGGCCACGAACTGATCAACGTCCTCTTTCGAGATCGATTCCGTCGGCTCCGGGGTCACGGGCTCCGGCACGATACGGGGCACATGGCTCTCGAAATACGTCTGGACGCCGAAGTCGGCCAGGCGGTAGTTGAAGTCCAGGGTTCCGACCCCCGTCTCGTCGTGGAGCTTCGCCAGCGAGAACCGGGCCTCCTGGAGCTTGCGGCGGTTCGGCCATGAGATGTCCAGGCCGCGCACTTCCAGGAGCTTCTTGATCAGGTAGTTGTTGTTGATGACCGCCCATTCGGAGGCTTCGCGGAGGCCCTCGGCTCCCATCGCCAGAACCCAGGCGTAGGCCTTCACGACGTTGGGCACCATGCCCATGAAGGTGCCGACCTTGCCGATGGAATTCGACAGATCAGAGTTCAAGTGATAGCGCGAACCGTCGAACTCGACCACCGGCACCGGCAGGAAGTCGCGAAACGCCTTCTTGACCGCCACCGCTCCGGCGCCCGGACCGTACGACCCGTGCGGCGTGGAGAACGTCTTGTGAAGGTTGAAATGGACCATGTCGGCCCCTAGATCGCCGGCCCGCATCCGGGTCATAACGCCGTTGAAGTTGGCCTGGTCGAGCGAGACGACTCCGCCGGCTTCGTGGACCAGACGCGCGTATTCGGCGATCTGGCTGTCGAAGACGCCGGTGTCATACGGCGCGGTCATCATGATGCCGGCCGTTCGGTCGGAGATCGCCGCCCTGAGCGCATCGATCCCGAGTTCGCCGGTGACCTCGTCCGGGTAGAGGCTGATGACCTTGAAACCGGCCGCCGATGCCGTGGCCGGATTGCAGGGATGCGAGACGGCGCAGGTGATTATCTCGTCGCGGAAATCCTCGCCGCGGGCGTGGTGATAGGCCCGGATCATGCACGCGTCGGTGAAAGCACCGTGTCCGCCGCCGCGCGGCTGGAAGGTGACCTCGTCCATGCCGGCCAGCTCGCACAGCCAGTTCCTCATGCCGTACATGATTTCGAGGATGCCCTGGATCGTCTCCTCGGGCTGGAGCGGGTGGAGCGCCTTGACCTCGGGCAACGCGGCGAGCTGCTCGTTGATGCGCGGGCTGTACTTCATCGTGCACGTGCCCAGGCCCATGCTGTTGCCCGAGTCGTAGCCGTAGGTCATCTGAGAGCAGCGGATGTAGTGGCGCAGGATCTCGGGCTCGGATAGCTCCGGCATCTCCGGCGGGCGGGCGCGGCGAGCCGCAGCCGGCAGAGCCGCCACGACGTCGCCGACGGCGTCCACGATTCCCTTCTCCACCGCCGGCAGGATCGCGTTGGTCGAACCCGGACGCGACTGCTCGTACAGAGTCTTCTCGTGCCAGCGAACCGCCCGATAGCCGGTGTCGATGGCCGAATACTCGAGGTAGCGGTCGGCGGGCGCGCCTTCGGCGGCCGGCGACTTGGGGTCGATGGTGGTCATCGGGTCACCTCCCCGATCGCATCGACCAGGCGGTCGATCTCGGATTGGGTGTGGTTCTCGGTAACGCAATAGAGCGCCGCCGCGCCGAGCGCGGGGAACTCCTTGGTGACGTCCTTTCCACCGAGGATGCCGCGCTCCAGCAGAGCGGCGTTGACCTCGGCCGCGGACTTGCCCGTGCCGGAGAAGTCCACGACGAACTCGTTGAAGTGCGGGCCGGCAAAGACCGGCGCCTTCACGCCCTGCAACCCGCCGATGCGCCTGGCTGCGTAGGCCGCCTTCTGCATATTGGCGGTGCCCAAATCGACCATCCCCGACGGTCCGAGCAGCGCCATGTAAACGCCCGCACCGATCGCGTTGAGGAAGGACGAGGTGCCGCTGAACGAGCGGGCGGCCTCGCGCTCGCCGTAAAAGATGCGATCGAAGAGAGCATGCCAGGTGTACGCCCGCTCGCCGGGGACGGTCGTCGGCAGGATGCCGACCATCGTCATCGGCAGGGTATGGACGAAACGGACCTCGTTCTTGCACGCCAGCACGCCCAGCCGTGCGCCGCCGCAGGAGATCGGCAGGCCCAGTGGCTGACCGTCGCCGCACGCTATGTCGGCGTCGTACTGTCCGGGAGGCGCCAGCACGCCGAGCGAGGCCGGGTTGACGTGGGCGATGAGCAGGGCGCCCGCCGCGTGGGCGATGCGCGAGATCTCGGCCGCCTGCGTCTCCACGGTGCCGAGGTACGTCGGGTTCTCCAGATACACGGCTGCGGTGCGGTCCGAGAGTTTGGCCGTCAGGTCCGCGAGATCCATCAGTCCGGTCGCCGGATCGAACTCCACGAACACCGGCGTGAACCACGGTCCGTTGTAGTTGAGGAGCGCGGACAGGCGATCGGGATCCATCAGCCGCGGCAGGACCAGCTCCTTGCGGCCGGTGATGCGAGAGGCCATGTGGATGGCATCGCCGCTGGCGGTGGTGCCGTCGTAGACGGCCGCCGCGACGACGTCCATCTCCAGCAGGTCGCCCATCATGCTCTGGTACTCGAAGACGGCAAGGAACCGGCCGTGGTCGTTGACCTCGATGCCGCCGTAGGCCGTCAGGAACTCCGAGCGGCCCATCACCTCGGCGACGAGCGCCGGCGCGTAATGCGGCCAGCAACCGGCCCCGAGGAAGCTGAGCAGGTCGTCGGTGGTGCGGTTCTTGCCCAGGATCGCGGTGATCTCGCGCGCCACGTCCGCCTCGGAACGTGGCTCTTGCTGGAGGTCCAGCCGTCCTGCGAACCGGAGTTCCGCTGGGATCTCCTCGTATATCTCGTCTACGGACCCGACGCCGATCTCCGCGAGCATCTGCTCGCGGACGCCGGGCGCAGTGTTGGGAATGTACCGGTGCACGAGCCCAGCGCTCATTTCGCGTCCTCTTCTTCGCCCCACCCATCCCAGAAATGCTTGATCTCCTGCCAGGCTTCCTCGCTGGTGGCCTCGCCCTGATAGACGGCGCCGGGGAAGTCGATGGCCGGAGGTGTGAACGTGCCGCGCTTGACCAGACGGCGAATGTTGTCGCGATATATCTCGTCCACGGGCTCATGCGAAAGCGGGTCGTCATTCATCCACAGGTTCTTCGGATGGATCGGTTCCTCGTACATGCGCCGGAAGACTTCTGTGCGCAGATCCTTAATCCAGTTGCTGTTTAGATTCATCGCCCGGAACTGGCGCAGCGCCTCGATATCAAGAATGGCCGCGACCATCGTGTTCGCCCCGGACGCCGAATACGACATGATGTTGCCGTAGTAGTCGACGATGTGTGAGTTGCCGCCGGCGATGTCCACCGGATGGCGCATCTTGGGATGAAGGTAGACCGGGCCCACGTTCGGGCAGACCATGTACAAGCCGTTGAACTGGGCGTGGCCTCGGTTCTGGATCATCCAGCCGCCGCCGCCCGGATACGAGTTGCCGGTCATCGGCATCGCTTCGCTGGGCCGGTACACCACCTCGGCGCCGTTGAACGCCAGGGCTCGGACGGCCTCGGGGTATTCGCCGTCGCTGCAGCAGATCGTCCCGATGTTGCCAATGTCGTCCGTCCGCAGAACCGGGTAGAAGGCTTCGATGCCGTCGCCGAACAACTCCACCCAGCGGTCGTAGACGTCGTGCGGTGTACACGAGCGCTCGCGGCACCAGATATGGTTCTTCGCCGCGCGATGCACTATCTCGCCTGACGGCGCGATGATGAAGAGCGTGTTGAAGAAGCGGTTGTCCATCACCTCCGGCCAGCGCGCCTTGCACTGGACGATGATGTAGGTCCCATACATCTTCGCCAAGGCTGCGAGACGCTCGGTCTCGGGGCCCGGAATGTCGATGAACAACTCGCGCGCGGCGAGGGTGTGCGGAAGGTCGAACGCTTCGTCGGTGAAGCCGGTGAGGGCGCCCTCGGCGAGGGCGATCAGCTTCACCGGCATGTTGATGTTGACCATCGACATCGCGGCGTGGATGTTGTCTTCGATGATGTCGAGATTGACCTTGATGTGCTTGCGCTCGGCCACACCGTAGACGATCGTCGACAGGCCGACGGCCATATACGGCGCGACCGGCATAGCGACGGCCCTCCCGGGCCGTCGCTCCTCGTCGGTGCCGGACATGCTAGAGGTGAGTCTCCTTGAGCTCGGGGAGCGGCTTGGTGAAGAAGCGCGACACCAGAACGATGTACAGGATGCCGAGGCCGAGCCAGATGACCGGCGCGGCGAGCAGGATGTCGCTCGGTGACTTGAGGTTGATGATCCAGCTGGTGCTCTGGAGGTTGAACCAGAGCCAGATCATCACTACAGCGCCGACGACGGGAACCGCCAGATATCTGACGAGATCCGCCGGCGTGCGCCGGCCGCCGCGGATGACGAAGTGGCTGATGACGGCCAGGTTCACCAGGAAGAAGGCGAACAGCGCGCCGAAGTTGATCATGGCGATGATGATCGTGAGGTCCTTGGTCGCGAGCAGGACGGAGACGACGGCGATGATCGCGACGTTGATGACCGGCGTGGCCGAGCGCGGCCAGAGGTACCCGAAGATCCGCCTCGGGAGCACGCCGTCGCGGCCCATGCCGTAGAGCAGGCGCGACGCGCCGCCGGTGGCGTCGATGCCGTTGGCGATGGCGGCGGTCACAACCGCGATGGCAAGGACCTTGGCCAGCACTTCGCCGCCGGCGTCGCGGAAGATCTGGGTGAAGGCGTCCGGACCGCCGGGGAGATTGGTGTAGTCGGGGTGGACCAGCTGCGCGAAGTAAGCCTGGACGATGAAGAGCACGGTGACAATCGCAACCGCCGCGACCATCGCGATCGAAACGCTGCGGCCGGGGTTGTGGGTCTCCTCGGCGAGAGTGCTGATCGCATCGAAGCCCAGGTACGACAAGCATGCGATCGCGGTGCCGGTCAACAGCATGTCCGTGGTGAGCCCGTTGCCGAAGAATGGCTTGGTCGAGACGATGGTGCCCTCGCCGTTACCGCCGGCAAGGAAGCCGACCGAAGCGAGAACGAACCACGCGATCACGACGATGCACACGAGGACGAGGATCGTCGAGATGCGGGCCAGCCACTTTACCTCGACCAGGTTGAAGAAGGTCACGATGGAGATCGCGCCGATTACCCAGACCCAATAGTCCACGCCACCGATCAGGGTCGAGGCGAGGTAGGCCAGGATGATGTAATTCAACGTGGGGAAGAGCAGGTAGTCGAGCATTATCGACCAACCTGCCAGCAGCCCGAGGTACTGGTTGAGCCCGTTGCGGGTAAATGTGTAGGTCGACCCGGCCTTCGGGAACGCGCCGGCCATGGCGCCGTAGCTCAGGGCCGTGAACATCATCGCGACCATGGCCACCACGTACGCCATGGCCATATGCCCGCCGGTCGCACCGGTAACGTCCAGGTAGACGGCGATCGGCGCGAGCGGGAACATCATCGTGACGCCGAACACGATGAGATCGCGGGTGGTGAGAACCCGTTTCAGGCCGACTTCGCCGGCCGGGGCGCCCCCCTGATCGACAGCTGCGACGGACATGCGCTCTCTCCTCTACGCCGAAATGCCTCCAAGAGCCGCTCCCCCCGAGAAAGCCGTCAGATCGGGGGTCGAACGCTCCGTGTGGTCGGCCGGTCGTGTCGCGCCGGCCTGGGTTGGCCGGCCAGAGACCGAGGAAGAGAGGCGCGCGACCGCGAGAAACCGCGTGCCGGACGGGACGTGAAGAGGGAGTCGGCGCAGCCGTCTGCTGTCGCGCCGAGCCTCGACGGCTGGCGGATTAGCGCGGGAACCCGAGTGGCGACGTAGGGCGTGCCCATCGATGGTTTGTACAGCGCCGAGCCTCGGCTGTCACGGCCTTTCCGCACCCACTTTCGGGCGATTGGTCAGTAAGGAGCCGGGCCGAGCCGGCGGGGTGGGCGCGTCGCGGCGGGGCGGGCGCGTCGCGGCGGGCGGGCGCGTCGCGGCTCGGCGGGCGCGTCGCGGCTCGGCGGGCGAAGAACTACGGCGCGCGACGGATCGGCGTGCCAGCGAGCCGGCGTGCGATGGCGCCGCCGCGACGGACGGTCTCTGTCCCTCCTACGACGTGTAGGTGTACGGCCCCGACGCGGTGTACGTCTTGCCGCCATAGGTGACGGACAAGGTTTCAGTGTGCGGTCCGTTGTCCGTGGCGGTCACGTGGAAGACCGGGGCCCTGGTCTTGCTCGTCTGAGCGCCGCCGTCGAATGTCCACGTGATGCTGCCGCGTTTGTCGTAGTTGACCCAGTTGCAGGTGACCTTCCCGACACCGCCCGCGCAGGAGACCTGTAGCGACGTCGGGAACGGCTTCGGCGGGGCCGTCGGCTTGGGCGGGGCGGTCGGCGCCCGGGTGGGAGCGACCGTCGGTGACGGGCTCGGCGATGGGCTCGCCGTCGGAGAGGGCGACGCGCTCGGACTCGGGCTGGGACTCGCGGTCGGTGTGGCCGTCGCAATGGGAACGACCGTCGGCGTGGCCGTTGCGGAGTCCGTCGGCGCGGCCGTGGGCGTGTCGGTGGGGCTGCCCACTGCGCCGACGTCCGTCGCGTCGGGGGAGTTGCCACCGTTGCGGTTGATGCCCGGCAGGATGACGAGCAGTTCCACGACCAGCAGCAGGACGGCCAGGCCCATGACCAGCAGGCTGGCGTCGGTGCGCAGGCGGCGCCGGCTGGCGGGAGCGGCAGCGGCGACGGGCCTCGGGATGGGCGGGCCTTCGGGCGCAAACGGCGGCCGCTGCCGGACCGTCGTGCCTGCGGCCTTGGCGAAGCAGCCCAGGCATGTCTTGCGCGAGTTGCTCCAGCACTCCGAGCAGACGAACTGCCGGCATTCGTGGCAGAACTTGAAGCTCTGGACGAAGGACTGGTAGGCGTCGTCGTCCATCTTGGCCAGGAGCTGCCGGCGCGCGCCGTCGTAAGTGGAGCCCAAACCCTCGTGGAAGCGCAGGGTCCGGCTCAGCGCCATTCCGGTGGCCTTCATGCGGCCGCCGAATCCCAGTCGGCGCCGCGAGGGCGGCAGGACGAACCTGGTCTTGCAACGCTCGCAGGCGTACTGGATGAGGGCCGGTGCCTCCTGGACGGTGCTCATTTCCTGCCTCCCCCGGGGGCAAACGAAGATCGCGACTCAACGAAAGATGGGCGGACCATGACGTGTCAAGGTTGGCCCGAGAAACTTTCCATTCAATAGGACCGTGGTCATGGGGGGTCCCACCAACCGCCCAAACCCTACCAAACCGCTTGGCTTCGTCACCCTACACCCGGCCTCGGGTCGCCGGGTATGCCGGGCCGCGTTATCGTGCCTTCGAGACGAACCAAAAGTCGAGCCAGGAGACGTCAATGCGAGCCCGATTCCTGCTGCTGGCGGCCTGCGTCCTGCTCGCCGTCTTCGCCTACGACGGCGTGGTTCGACTGCTCCTGATCGGCTTGATTCGGCTGCCCAAGCTACCCGCCGAGCTGACGCTCCTGACTTCGATCCTGGCGCTCTTCAGCCTGACGCACGCGTGGTATTCGATCGGTGGGCGGCTGACGTTCGCCTTCTTCGGCTTGAGCGCGGCAATTGCGTGGGTGTACGAGCAGGTGGGCGTCGCGACGGGCCTGATCTTCGGCGCCTACCACTACACCGACTACCTCGGTGCCAGGCTCGGGCACGTCCCGCTTCTGATCCCCCTGGCCTGGTTCATGATGATCTACCCGAGCTACGTGATCGCGAACCTGGTCCTGGACGGCCGCGCCATGGGGACGCCGCCGGGGGTCTCGCGGCTGGTGCGGCTCGCCGCCGTGAGCGCGGCTGTCATGACGGCCTGGGACCTGGTCGTCGACCCGATCCTGTCCGGGCCGTATGCTCGGGCGTGGATCTGGGAGAACGGCGGCCCGTATTTCGGCATCCCCCTTCAGAACTACTTGGGCTGGTTGCTGACGACGTTCACCGTCTATCTCGCCTACCGCGCCATAGAACAACGGGTCGCGCCGGCGGCGCTCGGCCCGATGAGCGCGGGCGTTGCGGCCCTCGCCGTGGCCGCGTACGGCCTGATGCTGGTGTCGGACCTGCTTTCTGGTGTCGCGCCGGCCGGTGTCGCGGTCATCGGTCCGCTCGCGATGGGCCCGCCGATCGCCCTGGCAGCGTGGCGGCTCGCCCGATTGCGTGACTCAGTTTCGATCGCTTGAGTCTCCCCGCCTCGAGGAACACCCGACGCCAGGGACGGGCCCCGGCCGAGTATTCCGCGGCCAACCGTCCCTCGGGGCTCGCGCGGCTGACGGTTCGGGAGTCCAAGCCCACGCGAGTCGCCCGACTGCCGACCTTCTACCTCAGGCGGTCGCGGCTCAGGCGGGCCTCGACCTCGTCTGCGACCGAGAGCGCGAACCGCGTTGCGAAGCGGTCGACAAGGCGACCGAACAGCGGCCGGTGAAGCCGGACCGGGGAAGCCTCAGGCGGAACGCCGGCCAGCTTGGCCGCCGCCTCGATCGCGTCGTCCATGTCGCCGATCGCGTCTGCAAGGCCGAGCTCGACGGCCTGGCTGCCGAGCCAGACTTCGCCCGTCGCGAGTTCCAGCACCCGCCCCCGGTGGAGCTTTCGCCCGTCCGCGACCCTGTCTACGAACCGGTCATAGAAGGCGTCGACGAGCTGCTGCTCGCGGCCGCGCTCCTCGTCGGTGTCGTCGCGCCAGGGCGCGCCCATGCCCTTGAGGCGCCCGGCCCGGTGCTCTTCGACCCGCACTCCGAGTCGATCGAGCAGCGCCGTCACCCGCGGGCCGGCCGAGATGACGCCGATCGAGCCGACGATCGAGGACGGGGCAACGACGATCCGATGCGCGGCCATCGCGGCCAGATACGCCCCCGAAGCCCCCACTCCGCGAACGTGGGCCACGAGCGGCTTCTTCTCGGCCAGACGCCTGAGGGCCAGATACAGGTAATCCGACGCGTCGGCCGCGCCGCCGGGCGAGTCGATGTCGAGCACGACCGCGGGGACTTTCTTCTGGCGGCGAAGCTCCCTGACCAACTCAACCAGCTCGGCGGCTCGCGTCCCCCCGGAGATCGGCCCGTACAACCGCACGACCGCGACCCGGCCCGGTCTGATCCGACGCCTGCCCCGGGCCAGGTCGCGCAGCCGCCCCATGAGGCCGAGCCGAGGCGGCGCGTCCGAGTGGTTCATACGCCAGATCCTGATCGCTGCCGGCCACGCGCCGCTGAACGCAGGACCGCCGGTCCGGCCGGTGGGACGGAAGTGTGAACCCGCAGCGCATCGCCGAGCGGACCCGGACTCAAGGGCACGATGGCAGCAGTCGCGGTGCGGCGCGGCGTGGCGTGGCGTTGCGCCGCGTGGCGTGGCGTTGCGCGGCGTGGCGTGGCTTTGCGCGGCGCGGCGCGGCGCGGCTTGGCCCGGGCCGCAACCGCCGCCTGGCCCAAGAGGCCTCGCGTGGCGCAGGCCCGCTCGCCGCCGGCGGCAGACGCGAACCGGCGTCAGGCACTAACCTTCTGCGTAAATGTCGAAGGCCACAGGGAGACGAAGATGAGGACTCTGGTGGCCGGCGTCGACTGCTCCACGCAGTCAACGAAGGTCGTTGTCGTCGACGCCGATACGGGCGAGGCTGTCGGGTTCGGGCGGGCCGAACACACGGTCGAGGGCAGCGAAGGCGTGCGCGAGACGCACCCGGATGTATGGTGGCGAGCCCTCCTGTCTGCGCTGCGCCAGACGAACCTCGCCGGCGAGATTGCCGCCATTTCGGTTGCCGGCCAGCAGCACGGCCTTGTGTGCCTGGACGAGACCGGCAGGCCGCTGCGCCCGGCGATGCTGTGGAATGACACGCGAGCCGCCTCCGACGCCGCCGAGCTCGTGGACGACTTCGGCGGCTACAGCAGGTGGGCCGCCCGCGTCGGCGTCGTGCCCGTGGCTTCGTTCACCGCCTCGAAATGGGCCTGGCTCCTCCGGCGCGAACCCGAGATCGCGGCAAGAACCGCGGCTATCCGGCTACCGCACGACTTCCTGACCGAGCGGCTCAGCGGCGCCGGAGTCACCGACCGTGGCGACGCCTCCGGAACGGCGTGGTGGTCCAGCGAGACCGAGTCGTACAGCCCCGAAGTCCTCGCTCTGCCGGCCATCGGCCTGACCGTCGATCGGCTACCGCGCGTCCTCGGCCCGACCGAACAGGCCGGGGTCGTGACGGCCGCCGCGGCCGCCGAATCGGGTCTGGCGGCAGGTACGGTCGTCGGCCCGGGAACGGGAGACAACATGGGTGCGGCTCTCGGACTCGGACTCCGGCCCGGCGTTCCGGTCCTGAGCCTGGGGACGTCCGGGACCGTCTTCCTGGTTTCCGAGACTCGCAGCGCGGATCCCACGGGCGACGTGGCGGGTTTCGCGGACGCAACCGGCCGTTTCCTGCCGCTTGCCTGCACGCTCAACTGCACCCTTGCCGTCGATCGAGTCGCTGCGTGGCTCAGCCTCGACCGGGAGAGCGTCGCTCCCAGCACCGGGGTGGTGGTGCTCCCCTACTTCGACGGTGAGCGAACGCCGAACCTGCCCGATGCCGCCGGCGCCGTGTTCGGTCTTCGACACACGACCGATCCGCAAGCAATTCTGATGGCCGCCTACGAAGGCGCGATCGTCGGCTTGCTCGACGCCCTCGACGCCATCGACGCCTGCTCGTCGGGCGTGGATCCGGCGGCGCCGCTCATCCTGGTCGGCGGCGGCGCGCACGGCGCAACCTGGCAGCGGGTCGCGCAGCGGCTGTCCGGCAAGCCGATCGCAATCCCTCACGCCCGGGAGATCGTCAGTCTGGGCGCCGCCGTTCAGGCCGCGGCCGTGCTGCGAAACGAGGCGCCCGCCGACGTTGCGGCTCGTTGGGGAACGGCTGCCGGAACCCTCCTGCCTGCGGTTCCGCGCGACACCGAGACGATCGCTCTACACCGGAGCGTGCGCCACCTGGCGTCGGAGGCAGTACAGACTCGCCGGCCTCGATCCTGACCGGCCCGCCCGGGTCCGATCGCCCTGGTCGAGGATTCACATCGTCGCGCCACGTGATCGACCCGGCACGTCGACCACGTTCCGGCCGTCCCGGTTGTACGGTCGTAGCCATGGCCCGCCAGCGCGGCCAAACCGGCGGGCGACAGGGAGGCACAGGGAGGCGACATGGCAGCGGTCGAGGTCAAGGGAATCGGAACGAAGGAACGCCCGTGGCAGCTGACGACACCGAGCGGCACGTCTGAGTATCAGATGTACCGCGACGAGGCCGCGGATCCGCCGGCGCTTGTCTGCACTGTGGGCACGACCGTCCTGCGGTACCAGTTGCGCTGCCTCGACGACCTGCACGCGATGTTGAAGCGCCAAGGCGACTGGATGCCGCTGGGCAGCGCCGACGAGCAGAAGCCCGCNNGCCGAAGGCACGGTCGAAGCCTGGGCACGCTCGCCCGAGAACCCGGTCGGCGGGTGGTACGGCCTCAAGAAGGGCCTCCGCGGCCGGTTCGCGATGTACGTGCCACCTCTGATGGAGACCCTCGGCCTGGCCGAGGTCGAGCACAACCCCAAGAACAACCGGATTCGCGCGCTCTAGATCTCGGCTTCGTCGGCCCGGCCGGGGCGGGCCGCCGGCTCAGCCGCGGCGCCTCGCCGGCTCCGCCACCGCGCCTCGCCCTGCCGCGGCGCGCGACCCAGCAGCTGCCGCCCGGCTCCGGCCTCGACGCGCGTCGCGCTCCGGCGGCGAATGCCTGCCTGCCTCAGACTGGCGACATGATTGCCATCTTCGGCGGCCTTGGTGCCGCCTTCCTCTGGGCAGGCGCGAATCTCACCTCCTCCCGGGCCGGACGCCTCATCGGCGCATCGTCGACCGTGGCCTGGATGATGCTCGTAGGGGTGTTCATCGCCGGGCCGCTGGCGCTGCTGTCCGGGCCCGTGCCGCCCATCACGACCGAGCTGGCCTTCTGGGTTGCGGGCTCCTCGCTGGGCGGCGTGATCGGCCTGTTGCTCGTCTATCGTGGGCTGCGGTTCGGCAAGGTCGGCGTCGTGACTGCCCTGGCCTCCACGGAAGGGGCGATCGCGGCGATGATCGCCGTGATTGCCGGCGAACACCTCACGCTTCCCGTCGTGGTGATGCTGTGCGTCATCGTGGCCGGCATCGCCATTGTCGCTTTTGCGACAGGGGACACAACCGAAGTTGTCGCTCCGGGCGCCGAGCGTCGCGCTGTTCTCTACGGCGCCACGGCGGCGCTCGCCTTCGGCGTGACCGTCTACAGCACGGCGAAGCTCGGACAGAGCATGCCTCCGCTCATGGCGGTCCTACCGGTCCGCATCCTCGGCGTCGTGGGGGTGTTCATCCCGCTCGCCCTCACCGGCCGTCTCCGGCTGACGCGCCCGGCCGTCCCCATGGTCGTCTTCATCGGCGCCGCCGAGGTCTTCGGCAACGCTTCGTACGTCCTCGGATCCCGCCAGAGCATCGCCATCGCAGCCGTCCTGGCCAGCCAGTTCGCGGCCATCGGGGCCATCGCCGCCTTCTTCCTGTTCCGAGAGCGGCTGTCGGTCGGTCAGCGGTCCGGCGTCGTGGCCATCGCTCTGGGCGTGGCGATGCTCACTGCCGTCAGGGCCTGACTGGCGCCACCGGACGCCCCCGAGAGGCCCGCCGACGCACTTGCCCTGGCCGTCATGAGGATCGGTCTCCGCCGGAAAGCGTCGCCGCGAGTGGGTCGTCGACGCGGCGATCTCACCCGGGAACCTACCCAATTGAGGAAGGTGCCTACCGAGTCAGGTAGGCGAGAGAGTGACTTCGGCCACTGGCGCGGGGCGTCGACGCGGCGCGAGAGTTGGTGCATGCTCGCGGCAAGCCAGGAGGCCCAAGGCTGCGGGTTGACCGGTCCGGCGCATGCCGAGCCCTGAACGGGAATTGGACGGAGGTTTCCTGATTTGGATTCCCCAGCGACCTATGTGAACTGGAACTTCATCCTCATCTCCATCCCGAACCTGCTGATGATCGCCGGGATGGTCGCGGTCTTCGTCATAGCCCTACTGGCACCGTTCCCGGGACACGGCGAATCCGCGGAGCCGGTCGCCGTGCCGGTGGATCGCAACGATGCGTGACGGGAGTTCCCGGCCTCAGCCCGAACCCTCGAGCTGGACGCTGGCGCTCCGGCACTTCCTGGAGCGCCGTCTGCCACTCGCGCACTTGCTGCCCGATCGCCAGCCGTATTACGTGGGCTCGTGGGTCTACGTCTTCGGCGTCGTGGCGATCGCAGGCTTCATCTGGGTCATCGGTAGCGGAGTCGTCCTGGCCTTGTTCGGGCCGCAGTGGTGGCATCAGTCCGGCGTCGGCCGATTTGTGAATAGCCTGCATCTGTGGTCGGTCCAGGTCTTCTTCGTATTCATGGTGCTGCACCTGTGGGGCCAGTACTTCATGGCGGGCTGGCGCGACGGGCGGGCAAAGACCTGGATGGTCGGCGTCGTGATCTTCGCCATCAGCATCGTGGCTGCCTTCACCGGCTTCATCTCGCAGCAGAACTTCGACGGCCAATGGATCGCCGTCAACGCCAAGGACGCGACTAACGCGGCCGGGATCGGATCCTTCTTCAACGTCCTCAATTTCGGCCAGATGTACGGACTCCACATCGTCCTCCTGCCCGCACTGGTCGGAACCCTCGTCGCCGCCCATATCCTCCTCGTGAGGATGCACGGTGTGGTTCGGCCGATCGAGCCAAAGCGGACGGCGCAGCCGTCGGACGAGGAGAGCGCGTCATGACTGCTGCCGATCCGCAGGACAAGTACTACGCCGGCATTCGGATGATCCGCTACGACCTTGTCAAAGAGCTGGTCCTCGCGCTCGTTGCGGTGTCCGTCCTGGTCATGGGCCTGTCGGTAGTCCTCTCGTCGCCGGACGATCCGGCAGTCACGATTCAGACATGGGCCACCAAAGCCCCGGTCGACTTCGTAACCACCGCGACGTCCGAACTGTCCGGCCAGAGCGGTACGGCCCAATACGGACCGCCCTATAACAACACCGCCGACGCAGCCCAGGCGGTCGGACCAATCGAGCCGCAGACATGGGCAGGCGTGGGCATCCCGATCGACCCAGCCCAGGACTTCGTCCTTCGGCCGCTCGGCTTTGCGGCCGTCGGCAACCCAACGCTGACGACGGCGCTCGCCACTTACGGGGCCGCCGGCGCCGACCAGCAGCAGACCTGGCTCACCAACTACACGACGGCCCTGGCAGACGCGACGGTCGCTGACAATCAGGTCACCGTTGCCAGCGGCGACTACGGACCGGTCCCCGATCTGATGACCGGCCTGCTCGGCCTCGCGCGCACCGGGGCGCTCGACGGCCTGCTTCTGAACAGCGGCAACCTCTACCAGACCGATTTCACCCGGCCTCTGCTGTTCATGGGCGACGGCGAATACCTCTCGGGCCTTGCCGCCGACCAGCACCTCACCGGCGATCAATGGGGAATGATGAACGAGACCGGGCAGTACCCGGGACAGACGTGGCTCTGGCTCTTCTCGTTCTGGTACCAGATCCCGCCTTTCAACACGGCTGCGAACACGGACCTGCTCGTCATCATCCTGATGATCGCGTTGACCGCGCTCCTGGCCCTCGTTCCGTTCATCCCGATCCTGCGCGACATCCCGCGCTGGATCCCGGTCTACCGTCTCATCTGGCGGCGCTACTACCGGGACCGGTAACTTCGGGCAGCGACTAACTGCCGGCTCAAGAACACGACCGCAGGGAGCTTCCGACCGGCGCTCCCTGCGGTTTCTGTTGAGGGTTATGAACCTGGCGTAGAGGAGCGGTCAGCCCTCGGTCGGCTCCGGATTGGAGGCGCCGACGGCGGGGCCGGGAACCGGCGAGTCCATGCCGAGGCTCGTCGGCCACCAGTTCCAGCGGCCCAGCAGCACCACCACGGACGGCACGAGCAGCGAGCGGACGAAGAACGTATCCATCAGCACGCCGGCCGCGATGCCGTAGCCGATCTGCTGGATCTGGGCGGCGCCGGCCGTACCGCCGACCGAGATGGCAAGCACGGCGAAGCTGCCGCCCAGGATCATGCCCGCGGTCGTGACCGTACTCCCGGTCTTGCCGATGGCCCTGGCCACCGCGTCACGTAAGGGCAAGTGGTGGGCCTCCTCTCGAATGCGACTCATGACCAGGATGTTGTAGTCGGAGCCGAGCGCCATGAGGAAGACGAACATGAGGAACGGCAGGACGAAGTTGAGACCGGCCTGACCCCCGAGACGCACGAAGATGATTCCGGTCAGGCCCAGTGCGCCCAGATACGAGATGACGACGCTCGCGACGAGATAGAGGGGCGCGACCGCGCTCCGCATGACTGCCGCCAGCAGGATCGCGATCAGGATCGCCACGATCGGGATGATCCGCTCCAGGTCCGACGCCGAGATCTGGCGGATGTCGTAGGAGAACTCGAGGTTGCCGAGCAACCCGGTCGCGGTCGCACCCGCGGAGGCACCAACGCGGTTCACTTCGTCTCGCAACCCTGGGACTGCGTCGAGTGCGGTCGGGCTCGACTGATCGCCGGTGCCGACTTCGGCCGAATACTCGACCGTGAGACCGTCGGGGCTGATCAGCTGGCCTTCGGCCCGATAGGCGTTGTACAGGTCCGCCGGAACGGCCGACGACGTGGGCACGGGCGGCAGCTGGCGCGCCGGGCCGAGCGCCGCGTGGAGCTGCGTCAACTGATCGGTTGTGAGCGGGATGCCGTTCGGGTTGAGCGGGCCAACGACGCTCTTGAACTGCGGCAGCGCCGCGAGTCCGGCCTGGGCCGTCGCCAGCTTGCCCGGATCCTGCCAAACCGGCTGATCGAATTGGAACAGGATCAGCGTCCGCACGACCTTCGAGGACGGGAAGTGGGCGTCGATCGCAGCGGCGCCGGCCGCGGAATCGCTCCCGGCCGTGGTCGTGGACCCGTCGCCGAAGCCGGATGTGCCGGTCGTCAGCAACGTCGCCGCCATTCCGCCGAACAGCAACGCTCCGAGGATCAGGGTGAGAGCGGGGCGCCGGGTGGCGATCAGGCCGACGCGATCCCAGAACCCGACGTGCTCGGCGCCGTGATGGCGGATGTCGCTCGGCCAGAAGACTGCCCGACCGAAGATGGCCAGCAGGGCCGGTAGGAGCGTCAGCCCCGCCGCCAGCATGATGGCGATCCCGATGGCGAGCGCGGGTCCCATGCTCTGGTACAGCCCGAACTCGGCCAGAGCGACGCTCGAGAGGGCGGCGATGACGGTGAAGGCCGAGAAGGTGATCGATTCGCCGACCCGGGTGACGGCGCGTCTGACCGCGTCCGGGCCAGACAGACCACGGCGTAGTTCTTCGCGAACCCGGAAGACCAGGAAGACCCCGTAGTCAGTCCCGGCGCCCAGGATGAGGACGATCAACATGAACTCGGTTATCGAGGAGACCTGGATCCCAAAGCTGGCCGCCTGGGCGATGACTGGTCCCGAGATGGTGAGCACGATCACGGCCGGAATCAGCGTCAGGAACGGCGCGAGCAATGCTCGGTAAGCGAGCACGAGGAGCACGAGGATGAACAGCAGCGAGAAGGTCTGGGTCCGATCCTGCGAGGATCCGGACGCGTTGGCGTTGTCGACCAGGTCGGGGATTTCCCCGGTCAGATGAACCAGCATCCCGGCCGGGGCAGCGGCGGTTGCCGCGCTGCGGATGGCGGTGACCAGGGATTCGGCTCCGCCTACGTCGGTAAACGACACGACCTCAGCCTCGATGAAGATCTGGCGGGCCGCGCCGTCGCCGGAGATGCCCAGATCAACCACGACCTTGACGGTATCGATCGCCTTGATGCGAGTCTCGAGGCTGTCGATGGCGGCGTTATCCGCAGCAGTGAGACCTCCATCGCGGACCGCCACGAGGGTCGCGGTCCCGAGGTTGACGTCCACGAACGGTGACGCCATGTTCGAGGCCTGAATGCTCGGCACGTTGGCCGGCAGGAATCCGCTCGTCGTGCTCTTGGCGACACTGCCCAGGGACGGCAGCCCCCGCACGGCAAGGATCGTCACGGCGATCCACGCCACGACGATCAGGAATCGGAAGCGGACGCTCGCGACGCCGATCAGGGCAAAGATCCTGTTCATGACTTCCTCGCTCAGGCGTGGATTCGCACTATCAGGTATCGAGGTTCACACGTGGAGCGATTTCGCCCCGGTTGACGGCCGGCGGATTGCGCCGTGCGAGTCGAGTGCCTAACGATAGCGGGCAACGGCCTCCGTCGCGGGCAGCGCAACTGACCGACCCCTGCTACACCACTGCTCGGGACGTGACCTGACTGGAGACCGAACCGCCATACGCTGTTGGTCGTCAAATGGGTCGGCGTCCCAGCATCAGGTTGTCGCGGTCGTCGCCTCGGGCGCCGCTGCGTATCGCCAGAGCCCAGACAGTCAGCCAAGAAGGCTCCGTACACGAAAGAGACGGCGTCCCCCAATGACCAAGGTGATCGTTCAGCACCACGTGGTCGACTACGACCGCTGGTACCCCGTGTTCACGGAGCACGAAGCAGTCCGCCGACGGCACGGAGCCAAGGGTCACGTTATCAATCGCGAGGCCACAGACCCGAACTCGATTGTGATCGAGAACGAGTTCGCGACGATCGAGGGCGCGAGAGCCTTCGCTCAGGACCCATCCCTTCCGGAGGCAATGCAGCGAGGCGGTGTCGACAAGGCGCCGCAGGTCTGGATCGTCGAAGAGGCCGAGGCGAAGCGGTACTGAGAGTGACCGCTGGGCGAGCCGCAAATCGGCGCCACGCGGCCGCCCACTCTGACCGGGCGCAACCACTGGTTCTCCCTGGCAATCTTGCCGCCACGAGGGCAACAGGCGCGCGTGGCGCCACTTCGGCTTGACGGCCGGTAGAGTACGGCGATGGCCGCCTCGGCACGTGCCTTCGTCCTTCGCCACACCCACCTTCGTCCCGTTCCGTGGCTCGAGGAAGTCCGTCTTCACCTGGCCGACGAGGCGCTGCCTTTGTCGCATGCCGTGCAGATCGAGATGGACGACCCGGACGCCGCTTTCCCGTATTGGGCGTTCGCGTGGGGCGGCGGGCTCGCGATCGGCCGCTACCTGCGCGAACACTCGGAGGTCGTGGCGGGCCGGCGGGTGTTCGACCTGGCATCTGGTTCGGGACTGTGCGCGATAGCGTCCATGCGTGCCGGCGCCGCCGAGGCGACCGGCGCCGATATCGATGCCTTCGCCGCCGCAGCGATCGGGATCAACGCCCGCGCAAACGGCCGGCGGGTGACCGTCGTGCGGAGCGATGTTCTGGACGAGGAGCCGCCCGACGTCGACGTCATCCTGGCCGGCGACTGCTGGTACGAAGCCCGGCTCGCCCGGCGCGTCCTGCCGTGGCTGCAGCGGGCTCGGGATCGCGGGATCGATGTCCTGGTCGGGGACCCCGGCCGCCGCTATCTGCCCACCCACGAGCTGGTCGAGCTGGCTACGTACGACGTTCGGACGACGACCGAGCTCGAAGACCTGGAGCGCAGGCAGAGTCGGGTCTACGCCTTGCGGGCGGCCGGCCACGGAGCCTAGTGTCGGGCGAGGCCACACTTAGATGCCCCACCCCACGTGCCGGACCACTACGCCTCACAGGTACCAAGGCGCGCTGAAGCCGCCCCGAAGTGCTATTGGCTTTCGAGGGCGGAGGGCCCAGCCTACGCGTAGATAGGCCGGGCTGGCCGTGGACTCATCTGGAGTGCGATATGTTCCCCCCTCGGACAGAAGGTCAGGGCCTCGCCGAGTACGCCCTGATCCTCTCGCTGATCGCGATCCTCGCAATCTCGGCTCTGCTCTTCCTAAGTGGCCGGATCGATACGATCCTCAGCACGATCGGAAAGAGCCTGTAGTCGTTCGCGCAGACCGTCGGAGCCGGGTCGCGCGCCGTGGAACCTCACCTTCGCGGCGGAGGTCGCCGCGGCGTCCGGACTCTGGCCGGCCGTTGGCGTCCGCACACATCGCTACATTCGATCGACGATTCGCTTCGCGTCGACCATCGAAAGCCCACCGGCTCTGAGCTCCTGGATCGCCTCCAGTCTCTTGCCTTCGGCCACGAGCCGGCGAACGGGCGGCGGCGCCTCGTCGGCGGCCCTCTGGTATGGAACGCCTGCTCGCTCGGACAGGATCGCGAGTTGGGCCTCGACCAGATCAAGCCGCTGATGTTGCGCCTTGATGAAGGGCATGTAGTCTTCCGACGTCGTCTCCTCCGGCATTCCCGGCAAATGGCGCCCGAAATGCAGCAGTCTCGCTTCGCCGCGCCGGCTCAGCGCGAGAAAGGAATAGGTGACCGATGTCCAAGCAGCATGAGATCGATCCTCCGGTGCCGCCGAGTGGGTTCGGCTGCGTCGAGTGCGACGCCAGCGGCGGTTGGTGGTTCCACCTGCGTCGATGCGCGCAGTGCGGCCACGTCGGCTGCTGCGACTCGTCGCCATCCCAACACGCCAGCCACCACGCAGCGGACACCAACCATCCCGTCTTCTGCAGCTTCGAGCCGGACGAGGATTGGTTCTGGAACTACGTAACCCAGCAATACGTCGACGGGCCCGAACTGGCGCCGCCGCTCCACCACCCGCTCGATCAGCCCGTGCCGGGACCGGCCGGCCGCGTGCCGCGAGACTGGGAACGCCACCTGCGCTGATCTTCGGCATCGGCAACGAGAACGGAAGGACTTCGAGTTGCGGATCGTGAGCCCGATCCGGGCCGGCCATCACCCTCAACGTCGCCCGTGAGCGACGTCGTGAAGGAAGCCCCGCCCAGCCACCGAACGCTCCCATACCCCGCTCTCCAGCATCAGGCGGTGGACTGGAACGAGATCATGCGCCGTGGCCACACCATCCACGGCCTGCTCGAAGCGGACATTACCGAAACGCGCAGGGCTATTCACAGAGCCCGCCGGGAGAACCGCGAGCCGCTGTCGCTCACCGCTCTCATCGCCGCCACCTTCGCACGGGCGATCGCCGTGGACCCGAGCGTCCAGGCATTCCGCAAGGGCCACAACCGGCTGGTCCTCTTCGAGGATGTGGACGTCACGGTGCTCGTGGAGCACGTCGTGGATGGCGAGCGCATACCCGTGCCGCACATCGTTCGGGCGGCTCAGCGCAAGAGCCCCGGAGAGATCGACCGGGCGATCCGCGAGGCCACGAACGAAGCGGAACCCTACGCCCGTGCACGCCGATTCCTTCCGCTCTGGCTGCGGCTGCCGGCTTTCTGCCGTCGATTCGTCTGGACCAGAGTTCTGGCCGATCCCCAGCGCCGGAAGCGCCTGACCGGGACCGCCACGGTCACGGCCGTGGGCATGTTCGGCAGGGGCGGCGGCTGGGGCATCCCGTTCATCAGCCACTCGATCTGCCTGACCATCGGCGGAGTGGCGCGGCGTCCGGGCTTCGGCAAGGGCGGGCAGCTCGAGGAGCGCGAGATCGTCTGCCTGACCATCAGCGTCGACCACGATGTCGTAAACGGAGCGCCTGTCGCGCGCCTGGTCGCGCGGCTGCGGGAAGGGATCGAGTCGGCCGCCGTTCTGGCCATTGATGGTCCCGTCTTGGAGAGTGGTTCCGCGCCCCGGGGCGGCGGATGATCGCGAGATTCCGGGGCACGATTACCACATGATCGACCACACGGCAAAGCCACGACCACATCGGAGCCCCACCGAGGAACGCCACCGCGTGGTCATCATCGGCGGAGGCTTCGCCGGGCTGTACGCGGCGCGGAGACTCGGCAAGGAACGGGCGGTCGAGGTGACACTGGTCGACCGACGCAACTACCACCTCTTCCAGCCGCTGCTCTACCAGGTCGCCACAGGGGCTCTGTCGCCGGGCGACATTGCCCAACCGCTACGCGCGATCCTGCGACGGAACGGGAACACGCGCGTCATCCTGGGCGAGGCAGTCGAGCTGGATCCGGTAGCCCGCCGGATAACGCTGAGCGACGAAGGAACGGTCGACTACGACACTCTCCTGGTCGCGACAGGCGCGCGCCATGCCTATTTCGGCCACGATGAATGGGCTGTCCTGGCGCCGGGTCTGAAGACCATCGAGGATGCCACCGACATGCGGCGTCGCATCCTCCTCGCCTACGAGGCAGCCGAGCGCGAGGCCGACCCGGTTCGCCGCGCGGAATGGATGACGTTCACCGTGGTGGGCGGTGGCCCAACCGGGGTCGAGCTTGCAGGAGCCCTCGGCGAGATCTCGCGCGATACGCTGCGTCGCGACTTCCGGTCCATCCTTCCCTCGGATGCCCGGGTGCTCCTCGTCGAAGCTCTCGACCGCGTGCTGCCGACGTACCCGGCCAGCCTTTCGCAGTCTGCTCGGCGTCAGCTCGAACACCTCGGCGTGACGGTTCGGACCGGAACGAAGGTGACCGCCATCGACGAGGGCGGCATCACGGTCGCCGTTCAGGGCGACGGAACGGAGCGGACGGAACGAATCCCCACTCGCACCGTCCTTTGGGCGGCGGGGGTGCAGGCCTCCAGTTTCGGCCGCAAGGTCGCCGACGCTCTCGGTGTCCAGGTCGACCGCGCCGGCCGGCTGCCGGTAGGTGCGGATCTCACCTTGCCCGGACATCCGGAGGTGATGGTTCTCGGCGATCTCGCGATCGCCATGCGGCATAGCGGAAAGCCTGTACCGGGCGTCGCGCCGGCCGCCATCCAGGAGGGGACCTACGCCGCGAAGTCGATCCTGGCGCACCTTCACGGCGACACGCCCGAGCCGTTCCGATACCGCGACCGCGGAGACGTGGCGGTCATCGGTCGTCTGTCCGGCGTCGCCGACATCCGCTGGCTCGGTCGATTCGGTCACATGAGCGGCTTCCTGGCCTGGGGGATGTGGCTGGGCGTCCACATCCTCTATCTAATCGGCTTCGCCAACCGGATTGTCGTCCTGATCCGCTGGGCCTGGAGCTTCTTGACGCACGGACGCGGCACTCGGCTGATCACCGGCGAACCGCATCTACCCCCGATCAAGCGGCCCGAACACCTCTAGCGACGGCGCGGTTCAGAGCCGGCGGCGAAGGTGAGGATCAGCGTACCCGGCTCTTCGGCGCCTCGACGATCACCAACCGGTTGCCATCCTGATCGCGGAACGCGAACATCGGCACCGGATAGAGCAGGATTTCGGCGTCCACGTCCACGCCGCGGGCCCTCAGCTCGGCGTGGGCATCCGCGGCACTGTCCGTTGTGAGGCGCACCTGAGTGTCTATCCCGGCTGGGGCGCTCTCGCGCGCCCGGACAAGCGCGATCGACGTCGGCGAGCCCGGAGGCATGACCTCGACCCAGCGCTCGCCAGGGCCGAAGGCCATGTCGATGCCCTTTGCGAAGCCGAGCTTGCCGACGTAGAACTCGAGGGCTCGGTCCTGGTCGGTAACGGGGACGCCTACGGTCCTGACGCCCGTGATGTGGACTCTGGCCTGGTTGGCGGACATCTCGGTACTCCTGTTCGAAGGGACCGGTGACCAGCTCCCGAGGACCGGTGTCCCCTTTGCCCCGATCGAGCCGGCGGCATGGGCGCCGGAGCGGGGTTGCGCGCGGGAAGGCGCAGCCGGCGAAGCATACGGCAGTGACGCGACCACGTGGCCGGATGTGCCGCCCGGTGCATCGACCGGGATACGCGTGCCCGTGTCGCGTTGCCACTTCGAGTCTGCATGGCCCGTCATGAAGCTGTAATCGAGCCGCGTTCCGGGCAGCGACCCGCCAGGCGGCCAACTTGCCGAAAGGGGAGGTGCCTGCGGATTCATCAAATAGACTGACGGCGCGTCTCATCGAGTCGGAGCCTGCCACGAGGGCGACATTCCTCGACCGGTTCCCGTCCGGGTTGAGCGAGTCGGAGAAGCGGAACGTGGGGAAACAGGCCCGGCAGAGTCGAAGGACGAGCGCGCGAACTGAGCCCCAGCGCAGGGTGACTGCATCCAATCGACGCATCCGGCTGGGGGTCGTCGCCGTCGTGGCCGGCATTCTCGTCGTGGGCGTGGCGGTCGCGGCAATCGCCTTTGCCTTCGGCTTCTCGACCGTCGGCGCCAGCTCCCTTCCGCGGGGCACCCAAACGTTCGCCGAGCTCGACCATACCCATGTGTCTGGACCGGTCACCTACGATCGAGTGCCGCCGGCCGGCGGCCCGCACAACCCGGTTCAACTGAACTGCGGCATCTACACGCAAGCCGTACCGAATGAGAACGCGGTCCACTCTCTCGAGCACGGCTCTGTATGGATCACCTATCAGCCGACCCTCGGGGCCGACCAGGTCGCAGCGCTTCAGCAGCTGATCACGTCCAACTACGTCGGGACCGAGAGGTACTTGATCCTGAGCCCCTATTCCGGCCTGCGATCACCCATCGTGGCAAGTGCCTGGGGCGCGCAACTCAGCGTCGACCTGGCTTCGGACTCGCGGCTGGCCGACTTCATTCACCACTTCGCCGGCGGCGCTCAAGGCGGCGAGCCGGGCGCTGCCTGCACCGGAGGCGTGGGCAGCCCCGTGGGCTGATCGAGGCGAGATTTGGGCGACCGGTTCGTACCGGGCAAGGCCGCCCCCCGATGCGGCCCGCGCAACGGCCGACCCGCGTCACACCGCGCTACGGGACGTGACTCTGACCGGAGGCCTCGGGGCCCTACGCTCCTCGTCCTCGCACTGGGTCGGCGTCCCCGCCATCAGGCCGTCGAGGCGCGCCTCCCGAAGGAGTTCCATGCCGAAGATCGTCATTACCCACAAGGTCGTAGACGTCGAGCGCTGGCTGAAGGGCTCGGCAGAGCGTGCTGCCGTCATCTCGAGATACGCCACACAGGTCACAGACTTCGTCGCGGCGGACGGGAGCAACAACATCGCCGTCACAGCAGACGTTCACGACATGGCTGGCGCGCAAGCAATGATGGCCTCGCCTTCGCCTGAGGATGCGGCCGCCATGGAGCGACACGGCGTCATCCCCCCACTGACGGTCTACGTTCACAAGTAGTCCGGCCAAGGAAGACCGAGTCGCCGCGAGAGCCTCATAGCGTCGCGGCGATTCGCTCAGTCTCCTCGCGAACGGAGGAACCAAGGTGGACAAGCACCTCGTCGACGAGGTGGTGGCTGCCGCGGCTAGAGTGGTCGCGGGCGGGGCCATCTCCGCCAACGGGCACGGCAACGTCAGCCTGCGGGTCGCGGGCGCGCAGGAGATGTACTTCACCTCCGCTCCGTCGCTCCGGGGTCTCGGGCCGGAGGACGTGGTTCGCGTCGGTCTCGACGGGACGCTTCTGGAGGGCCGGCTGCCCCCGATCCAGGGCGCCGTTGTGGCGATGCACACGGCGATGTACCACGACCGGCCCGATGTCGGTTGTGTCGTCCACACGCATTCGCCGTACGCCACGGCCTTTGCCGTCGCCAACCGTTCGATCGACTGTTGGATAGAGGCCCTCGCGACGTTCGGGCTGGCCGACGGAGTCCCCGTCGCCGCCTACGGCCCGCGGGGATCCGAAGAGGCGGTCTCCAACATCCGCCGAGCGGTTCGCCCGGGTGTCCCCGCGGTGCTGCTCTCCAACCACGGCGTGCTCGTCTTCCACCGCACGCCGGAACTGGCCATCCTCATCGGCGGGGTCGTCGAGGAAGCGGCGCAGGCGGCGATCAACGCAATGGCGCTGGGCGGTCCGGTCGAGATCCCGGGCGACCTGCGTGCCGCCGCACTCCAGCGCGCGATGGCGTTCGACGCGGTCGGGACGAAGACCGCCTGACGCCGCACGCCGCACGCAGGACCGGGAGTGATATGACTGAGGTGCTGCTATTCCACCACGCGCAGGGTCAGACGTCAGGGTTCCTGGCCTTCGCCGACGACCTGCGCCGGGCCGGACACACGGTCCACGCTCCGGACCTCTACGACGGCCGCACCTTCGACAGTATCGATGCGGGTGTGGCGTACGCCGCGGAGATCGGGTTCCCCGGCGAGATCATCGAGCGCGGGGTGCGTGCGGCGGAAGGCCTGCCGGCGGGGCTTGTCTACGCCGGCTTCTCGCTCGGCGTGTTGCCGGCGCAGAAACTCGCTCAGACCCGCCCCGGTGCGCGCGGCGCCCTGCTGTTCCACTCCTGCGTTCCGACCTCGGCGTTCGGGTCCTCGTGGCCGGCTGATGTGCCGGTGCAGATCCACGCCATGGACGCGGACCCATTCTTCATGGAGGAAGGCGACATCGACGCCGCCCGAGCAATCGTCGAGTCGGCCGCAGACGCGGAGCTGTTCCTGTACCCCGGCGACCAGCACTACTTCGCCGATTCCAGCCTGCCGTCGTACCGCGCCGACGCCGCGGCGCTTCTTCAGGAGCGTGTACTCGAGTTTCTCGCAACCCGCTGACCGAGCGCCCGGTTGACCGCCCGCTCGGGCCAGCCGTCCTCACCGGGTGCGCGGGCCCTTGGGTCAACCCGTCGAGGGTCACGATGGTCATTCCGGTGGCCGGACCTAGGCCGATTGGACGGCTGCCAGCTCCCTGCGTGCCCGCGGAATCGGCGGCCCGACCAGCCGAGCAAACTCATCGCGAATGACTTCGTAGCACTCACACGCCGCGGCCTCGAGCCCGACCCGATCGACGATCTCGACCGAGCCCCGGCGGTAGACGATCAATTCTTGCTGACAAAGGTGAGACACCACGGCAGACAGGGTCTGACGGCGCACGCCGAGCATGAATGCCAGGAACTCATGGGTCATGGTCAGCTCGTCCTGAGGCACCCGGTCGTCCATTTCGAGCAGCCAACGAGCCGCCCGAGCCTCCACGGCGTGAAAGCGCTCGCAGCCGACGATCTGGGCGCGAATCTCAAGAACGGCTTGCGTGTAGCCGTGTAGAACGGTTAGCAGCGGCGCATTCCGGGAAACCTCAGCCCGGAACTCCACAGCCCTCATGCGCAGGAACGTTCCCGGCGCCTGGCAAATCACCTCCATCGGAAAGGTGACACCGCCCAGGTAGACGGCGAGACCCACCATGCCGTCACTACCGACGAGATCGACCGCCACTGCCGAGCCGTTGCGCATCTGCTGGATCACAGACAGAACGCCCGTCTCCGGGAAGTAGACATGCCGGATCGGCTTGTCGGGCGTCATGACTCGGGCGTGAAGGTTCAGCTGGACCGACTCGAACCCTTCCCGCAATTGCGCTTCGGCAGCCGGGTCTGCGGCGCGCAGCGCTGCAAGGAGACGGTTTCGGGCCGGGAGTAAGTCCCCCATCCGCTCGGGATCCTTTCCGCGCCCCGACCACGTTACCTCGTGGCCAACTATCGCGATGACGAGATTGTCGCGCCATTCTTTGCCTCGGACAAGCGATTGCTCCAGATGATCGGAGCTTCACCACGTGGTGGGACTTGACCACGAGTGTCGCCCAGCGGGCAGACACATAACCAGGCGACGCCCAGCTTCTGAAACGCCGCTGACGTGGCACTGATGTTGCCGCCAAGAGCCGGTTGGCCGCAGGTAAGTCATTCGAACCGAGTTGGGCCGCCTCATCGAAGAAGGGAGACTTTCGTGAACTCAATGAGAAGGGTCGCGCTAGACGCGCCGGGCTGGACCCCATGACCGCCGCTCGCGAGGCGTACGCCGCCCGACTGGACATCGACTACCCCGAGAAGCTGGATCGGCTCACCACGCTCCTCCGGGTCATCTGGATCATCCCGATCGCCATCATCCAGGGTCTGACCTCGAGCGCGCTCTGGCTCGCCACCCTTCTGATGATCGTGTTCCGGTTGCGGTATCCACGCTGGTGGTTCGACTTCGCCCGCGAGCTGACGCGCTTCGGAGCCCGGGTCGGTGCCTGCGCGGGCCTGCTCACGGACAAGTACCCGTCGACGGTCGAGGAGCAATCGGTCCATCTCGAAGTCGACTACCCCGACGTGGAGCGGGACCTCAATCGCTGGCTGCCGCTGGTGAAGTGGCTGCTGGCAATCCCCCACTACTTCGTGCTCGCAGTGCTCTGGCTGTTGGCGATCGTCGCGGTGGTGGCCTGGTTCGCCATCCTCGCAACCGGACGTTATCCGCGGGCCCTCTTCGATTTCGTGGTGGGCGTTGGTCGATGGACCCTTCGGGTCAACGCCTACGCGTTCCTGCTGGTCACGGATCAATACCCGCCCTTCAGCCTCCGGTGAGCCCGGCCACGGGCTCCGCTGTGCTGGCTCATCGCCAATCACCGATCACATTCAAGTAGGGAGTCAAACATGGATTCAATGAGAAAGACCGCTCTAGCCGTGGGAGTGCTCTTCATCCTCACGTTCATCACATCGATTGGAGCGGTCATCGCCTACGGACCTGTTCTGAGCGATCCCAACTACATCACCGGTGCCGGCGCCGACGGGCGCGTGTTCTTCGGTGCGTTCCTCGAGCTCATGCTCATCCTCACCAACATCGGCTGCGCCGTCGTGCTGTTCCCGCTGCTCAAGCGGCAGAACGAAGCTCTCGCCCTCAGCTATGTCACAGCTCGTCTGGTTGAGTGCACCTTCATCCTGGTCGGCCTGCTCAGCCTCCTTGCGATCGTGACGTTGCGACAGGGAGCTGCGGGAGAAGACGCAGGCTCGCTCGTGCTCATCGGCAAGACGCTCAAGGCGATCAAGGACTGGAC
>PMBR01000031.1 GCA_003152995.1 Chloroflexota bacterium
AACGGGACGACCGCGATCCCGAACCTGTACGTCGACGGCGAGAGTCTGCATGACGCCACCGCGGCAATCACCGACTCCGCCGGCAACTACACGCTCATGGGTCTCTCACCCGGGTCCTACCGGATCACCTTCAGCCATGACCTGACGGCCAGCAACCAGACCGGCTGCTGGTATTCGGCCGTCGCGTCGAAGTTCTCGGCCAGCTGCGCTTCCTACACTCCGATCGTCATCTCCACGGCCAACGTGGCCGGCATCAGCTCCAAGATCCCCAATGGCCTGTCGATCACCGGCTACGTCAAGACGCGAGCCGCGGTGCCGGTCCCGATCGCCGGCGAACCGATCTACGCCAGGGGCTGGACGGACGGGTCTGCCGTCACCGACGCCACCGGCAAGTACACGCTCACCGGCCTGAACCCCGGCACATACAAGATCCTTATGTACGGGGACGGCGCGCCCGCCCCGAACGGTTACTACAACTCCACCGCGCCCTACTACTGGGGCAGGCTGACCGCGTGGTCATCGCCTGTGAGTATCTCCGCGGCGGTCACGACACTGCCGATCATCAAACCACCGACCGGTTACTACATCACCGGCAGGATCGCGAACACGTCGGGCACGCCACTCGCATCGGTCTTCGTGGATGCGGTGGGCGGCACAGGCACGGCGGCCGATGGCCCCGGCATGTGGACCGACGCCACAGGCACCTACTCCATCGGTCCGCTGCCGCCCGGGAACACGTACAAGATCACCGCGTGGCCGTTCTACTCCTCCGACCCATCTCTCCAGACGGGCTGGTACATCAAGAGCCCACCTAACGATTTCACCGCCACATCGTCTGCGGCGTTGACGATGCTCATCAGCGGCAACATCCTCGGGGTCAACATGCGCCTTCCTAAGGGCCTGACGATCTCCGGGAAGGTGACGCTCACCGGGGGCGGCGCGTGTAGCGGCTGCACGATGTGGGCGATCGACTCTGTTGGATCCGTAGTTGGCTTCGCGACCACATCCAGTTCCGGCGCATACCAGATCCAGGGTCTCCCAGCCGGCAGCTACAAGGTCGAAGCATCGACGAGCGCCTTCGTGGTCGATGCGACACACGTCCGGATCGTGACCCCAGGTTTCTACAAATCCGGGGCTGCACCGAACTTCAGCGCGACGCTGGCGGGTGCGACCGCGATCGCGATTTCGTAACCGTCCCGTTCCCTCCGACGCGAGCGCGAAACGGCCCTTCGAGGGCCGTTTCGCGTCTTCGGTCCCTGGGGCCGGCGGGCTCCACGGCCAGATCCAGTCCCGAGTTGTGAGCTTCTTCCCTGAGAGCTCGCTGAGCGCAGGTCGGCAGCGGCCCTGGCCGTCGGCTCGGACGAAGACCCCTCCGGCGCGTGCGGCGGAAGCCTAAGATGGCGTCGAGTGGAAGGCACGCTGGGGTGCGTGCCGGCAAGGCCGTCTCGCCAACCAGGGAAGGGGTACCCGGTGTCCGATTCATCCGAGGCGCCGATTGTGGTGCGACCGCACGCTCGGCAGCGCCGGGCCGGCTCGCTGGTCGGGATTGGGATGGTGATGGTGGTTGTCGCATCGTGTTCGAGCGGCGGCTCGACCTCCATAGGGTCAGTCACCGCAGCGTTCGCGACGCCGTCCCCGCTCGCTGCGACGGTCGAGCCGACGGTCGAGCCCATGCCAATCCCGACTCTCGAGCCCACGGCTACTCCGACGCCGACCGTCACAGAGGAGGAGTTGATCGCCGCCTGCGACAAGGGGACGCCGATTCCGGAGGCCGATACATACACCTCCACCGTCCATCCCCTCGTCGTGCTCTATTACGAGCCCGCGGGACCCGACAGTGGCTGGATTCTCTCCTCGTACTCCGCCAATCACAGCTACGACATCAATACCAAATGGAAGCTGGATGGCTGGCCCGGTCCGATTCAACTCGTCGTCTGCGCCGGAGCCGAGAAGCCGGTGAAGATCGGCGGATGTCCATACACATACAAGCGGACCGACGGCAAGGTGGGCACGATCATCAGATACAAACAAACCATCACCGTCCAGGTGCTCGTCGCGAGCACCGGCAAGACTCTCCAATCCAGGACATTCACCGGAAGCTCGCCGGGATGCGCCGACCGCATCACCACTGAGGACCTGCGCGACAACCCGCCGTGGCATCTGATCGGCGCGGCACCCGCCGACTCGACCATCAACGGCTACGCCACGACGGTTTCCACCCAGAAGGCAAAGTAGCCTCGATACTGCTCATTACGTGGTCTCCGGCTCGGGCAGCGGAGCGGCGACGGCTGATCCGCCGGTCCCGGCCTGAAGCGCGTCGGCGAGGCGGCGAGTCCCGAGCGACGCCGGCAGTACTGTGATGCATCCGGCGGCGACGATGCCGGCTGCAACGGCGGCGGAAAGGTGGCCGGTCGCGAGACCCAGAGAAGCGGCCGCAGCGGGGAGGCCAAGCTGTGCGGACGCGGCCAGACCGAATGGAGCACGCGGTGCCGGGGCGACGAACAGCGCAGCCCCGACATGGATCGCGATGGCAGCGGCAGCCATCACGACTGCCAGCAGGATGGCGCGTGGATCCTGAGCCAGGGCCCGAAAATCGAGCTCCGCGCCGAGCAGCACGAAGAACGCCGGAACGAAGAAGCCCTCGGCGATGCCGGAGAGTTGCAGCCCGAGGCGCTCGGGAGTGCGCAGCCGGGACAGGACAAGGCCGGCGCCGAACCCTGCGAGGAGCGTCGACCCGCCGGTCTGCGTGGCGACGAGCGTGAGCGCGATGAGGATCAGAAGCGTCAATCGAAGCTGGAGCGCCCAGCCTCGCGACTGGGATAGATCTCGGAGCTTCAGGGCCCAGCCAGCCCTCTCGATCCTCACCCCGGCCAGGAGAGCGGCCGCCGTAAGGGCCACGATTGCAGTGTCGCCGGCCAGCGCACGTGGGATCTGCTCGGTGCCGATCAACGTCAGCGGCATGACCAGGACGGTCACGGCGTCGGCGAGGGGGATCCAGGCGAGCAGCAATACGACCGCCGGACCAAGTAGCCCTCGCTCCTGGAGGATCGGGAACGCGACGGCGGCGGAGCTGCCGGCCAGCAGAATCGGGAAGAGCGCCGGCGGCGCAGACGGCGCGAGCAGTACTCCCACGGCGAGGCCGGTTGGAATGGCGGCTGCCAGCACGATGACGAAGGCGATCGCCGCGGTCCGAAGCCCGGAACTGAGCCGGCCCTCCAGCCGCACATGCGACCCGGCGACGAGCATGAGCATCGCGAAGCCGATCGAGTAGAGGAAGGCGTTCGTCGGGGTCGACGGGTCTATGACTCCGGCGCCGGTGCGCCCCAGGACGATCCCCGCCGCCAGCTCGCCGACCACCGCCGGGACGATGGGTCGCGGACCGGCCGCGATGAGCGGGCCGACGAGTCCGGCCAGGATGATCACCAGGAGTGATTCGAACAAAGACGACTCGATCGTGCGGCGGGTCTTCGGCACGAAGGTTCGAGTCCGGCCGCCGTCCCGTCAAGCGCAAATAGGAGAAGGCGGCGGATCGGGCGTCGTCGATGGCAGCGCCACTGGACGGCGCGATAGCTGATGCGTCGAATTCACGTAGAGTCGATCGTCGAGACCGTAGCGGCTGCCTGAGTCAGGAGGTCGGGGATCGCTTCCTCGGCTGTGGGGCCGGGGTCCATTGCCGGCGTGCCGGCAGTGGACCCCGGTGCCCGAATCGGCTCAGTACGTGTAGGCGTCGCTCCCGATGATGGTCGGGGCAACCTTCAGATTCTCGGCATGGATCGTGTCGGCGCCACTCGCCGGCGGCGTCGCGGAGGACTTGTACGTGACCGTCACTGTGCCCGCGCTGCTGGTCAGGAACCTGGCAGGCGTCGCAGAGAGGACCTTGGAGCCGACGCTCGCCGCTCCGCCGTTGGTCGTCGGAGTGAAGTACAGCCAGACGACCACTCCGGCCACAGGATGCAGACCGGCGTCCAGGACCGTGAGCTTCAGCGTGACCGTCTTTGCCGCACCCAGAGAGCCCAGTGGGGCGACCGGATTCGGGCTGAATACGTAGGAATGGGGCGCGGCGAATGAGTAACTGTCGCTCCTGGTCATCGTCGCGTTCTTCGTGGCGTCCGTCGCACTGATCGTGTCACTTCCCGAAGTCGGCAGTTTCGCCGGCGCGTGGTATGTGATGACGATCTGACCGCCGATGCTCGACGGGAAGGCGACCGGCGTAGACGTCAACACCTTCGTCCCGACGCTGGCGGTTCCGCCGCCTGCAGCGGGCACAAAGGACAGATATACGACGGCGCCGGAGACGGCGGCGTTCAGGCTGCTGAACGACGTGAGCGTGACGCTCGCTACGCCGCCCACCTTGAGCGAGCCCGGAGTGGCGATTGGGTTTGGACTGAAGGTGTACTTCGCGACCTTCGAGAAGGAGTAGAAGTCAGAAGCGGTTATGGTCGCCAGAGACGCCGCGTTGGCCGCCTTGACGATGTCCTTGCCGCCCTTGGGCAGGATCGAGGGCGTCTTGTACGTCACAAAGACGTGGCCGAGCGCCGACGCCGTGTAGGCGACCGGCGTCGACGTCAGAGGCGTTGTGCCAACGCTCGCAGAACCGCCCCCGGTGGTCTGCGAAAAGGACAAGTAGACTACGGCCCCTGGTACGACGGCGTTGGTCGAGCTCTCCGGTGCCACGGAAATCGTCCTGGTCGCACCGGCGACGAGAGTGCCAGCCGGCGCAATCGGCGACGCAGCGATGACATAGTGGGTTACCGGGGCTGCAGCGAAGACGCTCGAGGGGAGCACTGAGGCGAGCAAGAGAGCGCCGCCGAGCGCCGCCGAGGTGACAAGCGCTGACGAGCGAGTCAGACGTGCGTGGCGATTCACATTCCTTCTCCGGATCTGTCTAGGGACGTTGGCGACCGCGCGCGTCACTTGAGATGCAACGGCCTGACGCCGCTCCATGCCCATGAGGCGGTCCCACGCGGGGCCAATGAGGACTTTCTGGGCGAACTACTACTGGAGAATGCAGCTGCAGGCCATACCGTTCGGGTTGGCCACGACGGCGTCAAGGGTCGTTGCCGGTCTCGATCCGGGTGGCACGCGGTGTGAAACTGAGCCTGCCCAAGCGGGCAGGCTCAGGCCGCGATTGCGGTAAGCGTTTCCGGCGCGCATGATTTCACTTCGATGTCCGATCCCGACCGACCACTTCGACTCCTCGTCGTCGACGACCACGAGGTCGTGCGCCAGGGGCTCATCGCCTTCCTCGATCGGCATGCCGGTTTCGAGGTCGTGGCCGAAGCCGGCACGTGCGCCGAAGCTATCTCACAGGTGCGGAGGTTCGTTCCGGATCTCGTCCTGATGGACCTCCGTTTGCCGGACGCGTCCGGAATCGAGGCCTGCCGCATGGTGCGCGACGAGTTCCCGGACATGCCGGTCGTCTTCCTGACGAGTTCGCCCGATGAAGCGGACGTCTTCGCCGCCATCGTTGCGGGGGCGCGTGGCTACGTGCTCAAGCAAACTCGGTCCGCCGCGCTCGTTCGCACCCTCCAGGCGGTCGGCCGCGGCGACTCGCTGCTCGATCCGGGGGTCACGGGCATGGTCCTCGAGCGAGTCAGGCGCATCGCCGGCGGAGGTGAGGCGGACGACGCCAACGACCTGACCGCTCGTGAACGGGAGATCCTGCCGCTCATCGCCGCCGGCCAGACCAACAAGGAGATCGCAGCGGCGATATTCCTCTCGGACAAGACGGTCAAGAACTACGTCAGCTCGATTCTCGCGAAGCTGGGTCTCGACCGACGAGCGCAGGTCCCCTCCTTCGTCGCCCGGCACGATGCGCCGCGGCCGGACGAGTAGCCGCTCCGAATCTCAGACCGCGGGCGTCGGTGCTCGGCCTCCTGGCTCGTATGTCCTCAAGGGCTGGGTCGCGCGCACGACCGCGCGGAGAGTGGCGAGATCGCCCTGGATGAGGCCGCGTGCCCGTGCTTGTACCAGGACGTTGCCGAGCGCCGTCGCCTCGACCGGGCCGGCCACGACGGGCAGGCCGCAAACGTCTGCCGTCAGCTGGCACAGGAGCCCGTTGCGGCTGCCTCCGCCGACGATGTTGATGGCCGCGACGTCGCGTCCCGAGAGCCGGCGTGCGTCGGCGATCGTTCGGCCGTAGGCCTGGGCCAGGCTGTCGAGAATGCAGCGCACGAGGGCCGGTCGAGAGGCCGGTTCGGGCTGATCCGTGGCGCGGCAATTGGCGGCGATCCGCTCGGGCATGTCGCCGGGCGGCAAGAACCCAGGTTCGTCTACGTCTATGACACTTCCGCCTGCCGGCAGCTCGGCGGCTGCGGAGAGCAGGTCCGCGAATTCCACCGGCCCGCCCTGGCGTTCCCAGGTCCGCATCGATTCCTGGAGCAGCCAGAGACCCATCACGTTCCGGTGGTAGCGGATCCGGCCGTCCACGCCCAATTCGTTCGTGAAGTTCGCTTGCTGGCTCGCGGCGCTGAGGATCGGTGAGGCCAGCTCGACGCCAACCAGCGACCACGTCCCGCAGGAGATGTACGCGAACCGCTCGTCCTGCGCCGGCACACCGACCACCGCAGATGCGGTGTCGTGGGATCCGACCGCGGTCAGGACGGTGTCGCGTGAGAGGCCCGTGTCGGCGATCACATGAGGGCTGATGGCGCCGAGCGGGTCGCCGGCGTGGACGAGATCGGGCAGGATCGCGGCCGGCAAGCCCAGCGCGTCGACGATGTCGAGCGCCCATGAGCCCGTGACCGGGTCGAAGAAGCCGGTTGTCGACGCGTTCGTCGCCTCGGCGTGAATCCCACCGGCAAGCCAGTATCCGATGAGGTCCGGGATCATGAGCATGGCGTCTGCCGCCTCGAGCTCCGAGGTTCCCAGCGACGCGGCAAGCTGGTAGACGGTGTTGATCGGCAGCAGCTGAGTGCCGGTCCTCGCGTACAAGCGATCCGCCGACACGGCCGCGTGGACCCGCTCCACCCCGGTGGCAGTGCGGCCGTCCCGGTAGTGGTACGGGTTGCCGAGGAGCCGTCCCGCACGATCGAGGAGGCCGTAGTCCACGCCCCAACCATCGACACCCACACTGACGAGCGAGGGTGACAGCCGGGCGGCGCGCCTCAGACCCTCGGTGATGTCGTGGTACAGCCGCAAGACGTCCCAGTGAAGCCCGTCGGGCAATGCGACTGGATCGTTGGCGAATCGATACGCTTCCTGGAGTTCGAGCGTGCGTGGCCCGACGTGTCCGACCATCACTCGCCCGGACGAAGCTCCGAGATCGACCGCCGCGACGGTATCGGTCACCGCGGTAACGCCGCCGCCACTCGGTTGCTGGCGCCGACGCTCACGCACCCCACCCGGCCTGCTGACCTCCGACTCGCTCGGCTGCCACTTTCTCGGTGTAGCCGGAGCGGGCGAACGCCACCATCGGTTCCGGATCGAGCTTCATCTCCACTCGGAGGTCCTGCAAGAGCGGCCGCACGTCGGTGTTGTACGCATCCATCAAGACCGCGTTCGCGCCGAGCACGTCGCCCGACTGCTGTGCCCGTTCCAGGGCCTTCTGATCGACGATGAGAGCCTTCGCCGTCGCTTCCTGGACGTTCATGACGCTCCGGATCTGGCCCGGAATCTTCGGCTCGAGGTTGTGGCACTGATCGAGCATGAAGGCAACGCCGGACTCCGGTCGAAGGGCGCCGGCCTTCACGCACTCGTGCATGATCCGGAACAGCTGGAAGGGATCCGCGGCGCCGACCATGAGATCGTCGTCGGCGTAGAACCGCGAGTTGAAGTCGAAGCCGCCCAGCTTGTCGGCGCGGAGCAGCGAGGCGACGATGAATTCGATGTTCGTGCCGGGCGCGTGGTGGCCGGTGTCGACCACGACTTTCGCCTTGGGGCCGAGAGCCAGGCAGTGGGCGAATGAAGTGCCCCAGTCCGGGACGTCCGTCGAATAGAAGGCGGGCTCGAAGAGCTTGTACTCGAGGACCATGCGCTGGTCCGCGCCGAGCCGCGCGTAGACCTTTTGCAGCGCTTCGGCGAGCCGGTCCTGGCGGGCTCGAATGTCGTCCTGTCCCGGGTAGTTGGTGCCGTCCGCGAACCAGAGCTTGAGGTCGCGCGACCCGGTCGCGTCCATGATGTCGACGCACTCGAGGAGATGGTCTACGGCCTTCTGGCGGACACGGGCGTCCGGATGGCAGACGCTGCCGAGCATGTAGTCGTCGTCCTGGAATGTATTCGAGTTGATCGTGCCAAGGGCCACGCCCTGCTCCGCCGCGTGCCGCGCCAGGTCCCCGTAATCGTCGACCTTGTCCCATGGGATGTGAAGCGCGACGGTCGGTGCGACACCGGTGTAGCGATTCACCTGCCCAGCGTCATCGATCTTCTCGTAGGGCGTCCGCGACACGCCCTTCTGCGCGAACACCTTGAACCGCGTCCCGGAGTTGCCGAAGGCCCACGAGGGGAGCTCGATCCGCTGGGTTCGGAGCACCGCTTTCGCGGCGCGGCTGTCTGCAATCGTCGTGGTCACGGTCGTCTCCATCGCTCTGTACCTGGCGGACAGGCTCCATTGTCATGGCGGCTCCGCGCGCAACGGAGCCCTCCTGACAGCCCAAAACAGGTGGTCGACGCCAGCTTGCCACAGGTTCCGATTAGTTTCAATCTCCTTGTTGACAGTTCGATTGCTTCTCGTCTACTGTCCGAATCCGCAACCACTTGAAGGTTATTGGTCCCCCAGGCGCGCATCTCCGAAGGAGAGTTCGGCCGTATGGAATCGAGCGATCGCCGGGAGGTGTTTGCGCGCGAGCGCCAGCAGCACATCGCCCGGATCGTCGAGGAGCATGGTCGCGCGCGAGTCACGGACCTGGCCGAGAGGTTTGCGGTTTCCGAGGTAACGATCCGGAAGGATCTCCGGGTCCTCGAGACCGAAGAGCGCGTGGTTCGCGCGCACGGGGGTGCGCTTGCGCCCAGCAGAAGCCGTCCGGAGCGTTCGTTCGACGTCCGCGAACGCCTCCAGCGCACGCAGAAGGAACGGATCGGCGCGACGGCCGCGGCCCTGGTCATCGACGGCGAAAGCATCGCCCTGGACGCCAGTACGACGGCGCTGGCAATGGCCCGGCACTTGAAGGCGCGCGGCGGTTGGGCGCATCTCACCGTCATCACCAACGGGCTCCGTATTGCCTCCGAACTCGCCGGCCACCCCGGGATAACCGTGGCGATGCCCGGGGGTTTCGTCCGATGGGAGGCGCTGTCCCTGGTGGGGCCGCTGGGTGCCGGGCTGCTCGAGAAAGTGAACATTCAGAAGGCGTTCATGGGTGCCTCCGGGATCACCCTGGAAACGGGTCTGAGCGACGCGACCGAAGAGGAGGCGCAGATCAAACGTCTGATAGTCGCCGCGGCCAGCGAGGTCGTTGCCGTCATCGACCACACGAAATGGGGGCGGTCGGCGTTCGCGACCTTCTGCCCGACCAACAGGCTGACCGGAATCGTCACCGATGAGGAGGCACCGGCAGCCATGGCCGCCGCATTTCGACAGCGGCGGATCCTCGTACATGTGGCGCCGGCGATTGACAAGACGTCCACGAGCTCGAGGCGATCAGCCGATTCAGCCAGGCGGGATACGTCTTCATGACTGAGAGCGGACCAATCGACGTGATCAAGAGCGCCGACGAACCGAGCGCGCCTCCGCCTGTCGCACTCGCGGGCGTGTCGAAACGGTTCGGGGCCACACAGGCCCTGGCGGACGTCTCGCTCGACCTGCTGCCGGGTGAAATCCACGCCCTGGTCGGCGAGAATGGAGCCGGAAAGAGCACGATCGTCAAAGTGCTTGCCGGGATCCACCAGCCCGACTCGGGCGCAGTCGTCCTCGACGGCAAGGCCGTGCTGCTCCACGGGCCTGCGCACGCGCGCTCGCTCGGGATCGCCGTCGTCCATCAGGAGCCGCGCCTCTTCCCCGATCTGACCGTCGCCGAGAACGTGTTCACCGGCCACGCCCCAAAAGGGCGGGCGGGCTCGATCAACTGGCGGGAGATGCGGCGGGCGGCGGATGAGATCTTCGACAGCCTGAGCGTCCGCATCGATTCCGGAGCGATCGTCCGCGGTCTATCGATGGCCGACCAGCAGCTGATAGAGATCGCGAAGGCGCTCTCGGTCGAAGCCCGGGTGCTGGTCCTCGACGAGCCGACCGCTTCCCTGTCGGCGCACGAGGTCGAGCGACTCTTTGCCATCGTCCGGCAGACTCGCGACCGCGGCGTGGCCGTCCTGTTCGTGAGCCACCGCCTCGAAGAAGTGTTCGAGCTGTGTGATCGCGCGACCGTCCTCCGCGACGGGCGCCACATAGTCACCGCTCCAACCAGCCAGCTCACGGCCCCCGATCTCGTGCGCTATATGGTCGGCCGTTCCGTGTCCCTGTTTCCCAGGAGCGCCGCAAAGATCGGCGACGTGCTCCTCGACGTGCACGGCCTGACACGGGTCGGTGCCTTCCGCGACATTTCGTTCTCGGTCCGGTCGGGCGAAATTGTCGGCCTGGCCGGCCTCGTTGGCGCGGGTCGTACCGAGGTCGCCCGCGTCCTGTTCGGTCTCGATCGCGCCGACGCCGGCGAGGTGACGCTCCACGGCAGGCGGGTGCGCTTCCGGAGCCCATCCGCTGCACTGCGAGCCGGCATCGCATACGTCCCGGAGGATCGGCACCTGGATGGCCTGGTTGCCGGTTTCTCGATCGCGGAGAACGTGACGTTGCCGATCCTGCCCCGACTCTTCCCGCGCCTGTTCACGCGGAGCAGTCGCGAGCACAGCCTCGCGGCGGGATACGTCGATCGGCTGCGGATCCGCTCGACCGGCACGAACGAACTCGTCGATGCGCTCTCCGGCGGAAACCAGCAGAAGGTTGTCATCGCGAAATGGCTGGCCACGAACCCTCGGGTGCTCATCCTCGATGAGCCAACTCGCGGCGTCGACATCGGCGCGAAAGTGGAGGTCCACCGGATCATCTCCGAGCTGGCGGCCTCCGGGCTGGCGATCGTCCTCATCTCCAGCGATCTTCCGGAAGTCCTCGCGATGAGCGACCGAATCATCGTTCTCCACGAGGGCCGGGTTTCGGCCGAGATCCCGCGAGTCGAGGCTTCCGAGGAGCGGGTCATGTTTGCGGCGACAGGGCAGATTGCGGAGGACGCTTCAAGTGGCGAGTAACGTCGCGGTGGGTGCCAATGCACGCCGCCGCGTCGGCGCATTGATCGGTGGGTTCGCGCGATCCCGCGAGTTGACGCTTGCCGTTGTCCTGGTTGCGTTGGCGACGCTCGTCGCCGCTCGAGCACCGAACTTCCTGGCGTCGACAAACGTGGTCTCGGTCACCGCCCTTGCGGCGATCATCGCCATCGCGGCCGTCGGCGAAGCCCTCGTCATCATCACCAAGAACATCGACCTCTCCGTCGAATCGACCATCGGCCTGGTCGCGTTCGTCGTCGCCGAGGTGCTCAAGCAGCACAACCTCCCGATCCCGGCTGCCTGGGCGATCGGGATCGGACTCGGCCTCGCACTCGGCATGGCCAACGGCGTCGTGATCGCCATCTTCCGAGTGCCGTCGATCGTCGCCACACTTGGAACGCTGAGCATCTATCGCGGTCTCACGTACTGGGTGGCGAATGGCCATGAGATCAACTCCAATGACCTCCCGGCCGGGTACACGGATGCGGCGAGCCGTTCAATTCTCGGTTTCCGAATCGGAGACTTTCAGTTCCCCGGCGTCCCGATCTTCGTCGTCCTGGCCGTCTTCGTGGTCATCGTCGCGGCGCTGGCGCTCAGATACACGGTCCCGGGCCGCCAGCTCTACGCCGTGGGTAGCAATGCCGAGGCGGCGGCGACAATCGGCATACGCTCGCAATCGACGGTCTTCCTGGCGTTTTCCCTGTGCGGGATGCTGGCCGGCGTCGCGGGCGTGTTGTGGGGGATGGAGTTCGGGCAACTCTACGCGTCGTCGGGAACCGGCCAGTCGCTGGCGATCATCGCGGCCGTCGTCGTCGGCGGGGTGTCGATCTCAGGCGGCTCAGGAACGGTCATTGGCGCCGCCATCGGGGCCCTGTTCCTGGGCTTGATCAATAACGCGCTGACAGTGCTGTTGCTGCCACAGGAATGGCTCCAGATGATCTACGGGGCCGTGATCCTGTTCGCGGTCTCCACCGACGCCCTCATCCAGCTGCGTTCCCAGCGTGCAAAAGCGCGAAGCCGAATCCGATGACACAGGATCCGCAGACCGTGAATCGACCGCCGGACTCGTCGCCGACCTCAACTGAGGCGTCGATCGCCGTCGGCCATCCACGCAACGCCACGAACCTGGGCCGCGGGCTTGTGTCCGTTGTGGCCCGCTGGGAAGTGCTTCTCATCGTCATCCTGGCCGTCGTGATCTGGGAGGGCAACCAGATCTCTCCGTTCTACATTGACTGGACCAACTTCGGGTTCTCGACCGGCGGCACCATGGAAGTCGCGATCATGGCCCTGGCCATGACCCCGATCATCATCACCGGCGATATCGATCTCTCGGTCGAGTCCATGGTCGGCCTGTCGGGCGCAGTTCTGGGAGTTCTGTGGGCGGGCGGCTTGCCTCTCCAGTTCGGCATCCCGATCGTTCTCTGCGTCGGTCTCGTTGGAGGTCTCTTCAACGGCATGCTCGTGACGCGCTGGGGTCTCCCGGCGCTTGTCGTTACCCTGGGCACGCTGGCCCTTTACCGCGGGCTCGCCCAGGTAGTCCTTGGGACGAGCTACGTGAGCAACTTCCCGAAGGCCTTCACCGACTTCGGTCAAGGCTATGTTCCGGGCACGTCGGTGCCGTGGACCCTCCTCGCCTTCCTAACGGCGGCCGCCATCTTCTGCGTCGTGATTCACATGACCTGGATCGGACGCCAGGTGTTCGCCATCGGGAAGAACAAGGAGGCGGCGCGCTACTCGGGAGTTCGCGTCGCGACCTTGCGGACGGCGCTGTTCGCCGTATCGGGCATGGTGGCCGCGTTTGCGGGCGTCATGCTCGCATTGCGCACCAACAGCGTCCGGTCCGACAACGGCAGCGGGCTGACGCTGATCGTGGTCATGATCGCGGTGCTCGGCGGCGTTGATATCAACGGCGGCAAGGGCACTATCCCCGGAGTCATCCTGGCGGTCTTCACCCTCGCGGCACTCCAGAGCGCGTTGCGTCTGGCGGGTGTCTCGAGTGAGTACCAGAACGTGACCATCGGGCTCCTATTGATCTTCTCCGTCATCACCCCCCAACTCGCTCGCCAGTTCCGGGTGCTGGCAGATCGCGTTCGTCAAGGTCGACACCGGCCCGTTCGCGACCCAATACCTGGCGAGGTCGTTCGGTAGGCCCCAAGGAGGCGTCGTTCGAAGTTCCGCAATGCTCAAAGGAGGCGTCGTTCGAAGTTTCCGCAATGGTCCCCAAGGGAGGAACCGTTCGATGTTCCACAACGTTCGAAGGAGGACTGATTCGATGTTCCATCGCGTTCCGCGAGCGGCAGCCGGTGTGGCTGTCCTGGTCTTGCTGGCAGGTTGCAGTTCATCTGCGACACCGTCTCCGGCTGCCCCGACTGCCGTGACACTGGGCAGCATCGTCATGATCCCGAAGCAGGTCAACAACCCGTACTTCGACGTCGCCTTCAAGGGCGCCCAGAACGCGGCGACTGCCCTCGGCGGCACCCTGACCCAGGTCGGCCCGAGCAACGCAGTCGGGACTGAGCAGATCCCGTTCATCCAGACCGCAACGACGCAGAAGGCGCAGGCCATCATCGTCTCCGCTGACGATGCCACCGCAATCGCCCCGGCCCTGCAGGCTGCCATGGCTGCCGGCATCAAGGTCGTCGGCTACGACTCCAGCCCAGCAGTGGGCGCCTACAACGTCTTCGTGAACCAGGCTGATACCGCCGGTATCGGCAAGGGCCTCGCGGACATGGCGTGCGACGAAGCTCCGAGCTGCACCGGCGAGATCGCCGTTCTCTCGGCTGCCCAGACGGCCACGAACCAGAACGCCTGGATCGCCGCGATGCAGACGACCCTCAAGGATGCGAAGTATTCGAAGCTCGTGTGGGACGGCGTGGTTTACGGCAACGACGACCCCACGGTCAGCACCCAGCAAGCCCAGGCTCTGCTGTCGGCTCACCCGAACCTCAAGGTAATCGTCTCCCCGACGACCGTTGGGATCGTCGCCGCGGCTCAGGTCGTCAAGGATCAGAACAAGACCGGTAGCGTCTTCGTGACCGGCCTCGGCACCCCCAAGGGCATGGTCGACTTCGTCAAGGGCGGACAGGCCCCGGAGTTCGCGCTCTGGAACGTGACCGACCTCGGTTACCTCGCGTACGCAGTCGCCGTTGATCTCGTCAATGGGACGATCAAGGGCACCGCCGGCGAGACCTTCACTGTCAAGGGCGTCAACAACGACCAGCCGTACACGATCGGCACTGACGGCGTTGTCGTTCTCGGCCCCCCGTTCGTCTTCAATGCGAAGAACATCGATCAGTACGTCGCGTCCTTCGGCTTCTAGTCGAATTCTCTAGCGACATTCGCGTTGGCCCCGGCCCGGGATCGCCCGGCGCCGGGGCCAACCTTTTTTGGAGCACGCCAATGGAACGTGTCGCGTTTGCGATGAAGCTTCTCCCCGGAGCCGAGGCCGAGTACCGGCGGCGTCACGCCGCGGTCTGGCCGGAGATGCTCGATGCGCTCCGGGCAGCGGGAGCTCGGGACTACTCCATCTACTTGCACGACGACGACTTGTTCGGCGTCCTCGAGGTTGAGGATTTCGACCGCTTCCGGAAGATGATGGACGAAGCTCCCATCAACGCCCCATGGCAGGCCGAGATGGCAGCGCTCATCGACCCGTGCGTCGATCCCGCGACCGGCTTCCACCGCCGCCTCGACGAGGTATTCCACCTCGATTGACCGCGGTATCGCCCTTCCGTGGCTTCGGAGCGGGCGGGCGGCAACGCCGGACGCCCCGAGAGGAGCAGCGAGCCGCGCGGTCTACTATTGGAACTGGATTGGGCCTGCCTTACGCGCGTGACGACGAGAGGCGCCTTTCAGCAGGAGGTCATCGGCGAACATGGCGTTGAAAGAACCATTCCCAGACTTTGAGGAGATCCTCTCCTCCATCGGAGCAGGCGGCGGTCGTGTGGCCGCAATCGACGCCAGCGAGGGCGCCGCCGGCAACATATCCGTATGCATCGGCTGGTCGATGGAGGTTCGCCGCCGTTTCCCGATTGTCGAAGAGATCTCACTTCCGGCACCTGTGCCGCATCTGGCGAACCACATCGTCATCGTCACCGGTTCCGGCAGGCGCCTGCGGGAGATCCACGACGATCCGGTCGCCAATCTCGGAGTGGTGCGCATCTCGCCCGACGGGACCACGGGCACGCTCCACACGGCGCCGACTCGGCTCTTCGAGCGGGTCACATCGGAGTGGAACTCGCACCTGGCGGTTCACGACGACACCGTCGAGCGGACCGGCACCAACTTCCACGCCATCGTCCACGCCCAGCCGCCGCGCCTGACGTACCTTAGCCAGATCCCCGAATATCGGGACGAGGAATACCTCAACCGGCGTCTGTTGCGCTGGGAGCCGGAGACGATCATCAACCTGCCCGCCGGCATCGGCTTCCTGCCGTTCATGCTGCCCGGCTCGGCTCCGCTCATGGCTGCGAACGTCAAGAGCCTGCGTGAGCACCGCATCGTCGTCTGGGCGAAGCATGGAGTCATGGCGCGTTCGAGCATCTCGGTGAAGCGGGCCGTCGACCGGATCGAGTACGCCGAGACCGCGGCGACCTACGAGTACATGGACCTCGCAAATGGCGGTCGCGCCGAAGGCCTGACGCTCGAAGAGCTGCGGTCGGTCGTGGCGGCCTTCGACGTGGAGACAACCCTGACCTGGCTCAAGCCCAAAGGGTGACGGCCTCGAAGGCTGCCGAACGCCGTCTGTCTACGATCCGAGGTCTTTGAGCGCGGCGAGAAGTTGCGCGTCACTGGACGATTGGAGCTTCGCGGCGGTCATCGCGCCCAGGTCGATCGGGTCGATAGGCTGGCCGCCTGTCGGAAGAGCGACGGTCTGGTCCGGCGTGATGCCTTTGCCGAAGATCCGGTGACCTGCCGGGGTCAGCCAATCGGCGACGCCGAGAAGAACTACCGACCCGTCGGACAGCTGGAACGGCTCGAGCACGGTGCCCGTGCCCACTGTCGTCACTCCAACCACTTTGGCGCGACTGGAGTCCTGCAGCGCGCCGGCGACGATCTCCGCGGCGCTCGCGGTGTTGTGATCGACGAGCACGACCATCGGCAGCTTGGTGGCCACAATCGAAGTGTCCACCGTGATCTGAGTCTGCTTTCCGGACGCGTCCTCTTCCAGATAGACGATACCGCTCGAAAGGAAATTACTGGCCACCGTCTTCGCCTCGGAAGCGAGCCCACCCGGGTTCGCCCGGAGGTCGAAGACTATGGACGTCGCGCCGGCGTTGGTGGCGCTCGCGATTGCCTGCTTGACCTGGTCGCTTGCGCCGTCGGAGAACTCGAAGAGCGCGATGTCGGCGATATGAGTGCCCGGCACGATGCCCCAGTCGACGAGGGGCGCGGACACCAGGGCCCGAGTCATCGTGATGTCCGTCGGCGTTGAGGCGCCCGCGTGAATGACCGAAACCGTCACGCTCGTACCGACGTCGCCCCGTATCTTCGCGGCCAGCTGATCAAATGTGTTGCCCACCGTCGACGCTCCATCGACGGCAGTGATCTGGTCGCCTGCCTTGACGCCGGCCTTCTCTGCCGGCGAGCCGGTGAGCACTCGGTCGACCACGAGTTGGCCGTTGGTGTCAGCGATCAGGACGCCGATTCCGGCAACCTGGCCACTCAGCTGGCTGGTCATCTGCTGGTACTCCGCCGGTGTCAGGAACCGGCTGTGGCCGGTGTCGCCGAGGCTGTCCACCAGGCCGCTGATCGAGCCGTACAGAAGCTGCTGGTCGGTCAGTGAGGAGCGCCCGACGAAGTGATCCCGGATGTCCTGAAGCGCCTGCTCGTAAACGGTGAAGTCCTTGAGCGACTGGGAGGCCTGTTGCGACTGTACGGCGGGAACAGCGAGATGGTCGACGACCATGCCGCCGGCGAAGGCGATCATGACCGCGGCCAGCACCGTCAGGATCAGCGGTAGCCGGCTGGGCCGGCGGTGCGGCGGGAAGGGCGGGCCGACAAGCCGGCCCTCGTTGTCGAAGGAGAAATCGGCGGCGGAGTACCCGGGCGAATCGGGCGAGGGCGGCGGCGTTTGCGGCGCCGGCGGCCATGTCTGAGGCGGTTGCCAGCTCTGCGGGGCGGCGGGCGGCCAACCCTGCTGGGTCGGCGGCCATGTCTGGGGCGCGGGCGGCCAGGCCGGCGGCGCGGGTTGCCAGCTCTGCGGGGCGGCGGGCGGCCAACCCTGTTGGGTCGGCGGCCAACTCTGTGGGGCCGACGGCGGCCAGCCACCGGGCTGTGCCGCTGGCCATGCACCGGGCGCCGGTGACCAGCCGGGCTGTGCCGCTGGGTACGCGGCGGGCGCGGGCGGCGCATACGGCTCGATGGGCGGCACAACCGGTTGCACCGGCGGTTCAACTGCGGGCCTGTCGCCAGGTCCGGCCGTCGATGCCGAGTTGGGCGCCATCCAATCGGTTGGGCTCGCGCCTTGTGTCTGCTGGGAAGTCACCGCGTCCTCGGAAGGAGCCCCTGACTGCTCCGAGGGCCGCTCATCGTCGATCGTCATGCCCGCGTCTCCATCCTCACTGATCGACACATGATGGCGCACCTGGCAGATCGAGACCGATCGAATGCATCCCGGACCGCGCCGCGGCGCGGTCCGGGGCCGCGGAGTACCCGGAATTCCCGGAGTACGATGCGCGCTGTGTCGGAAAGTCAGATCCGTGAAGGTGAACCGGGCCCGAACCGCGACCCGAGGCGCCCGGGCGAATGGCGCTCAGGTCGATGGCGCGACCGCCCCGATTCGGTCAAGCCGACAGTTGTCGTGCTGGGAGGGTTTCTGACCGCCCCGCCGATGTATCGCCGATTCGTCGAGCGGCTCCGGGCGCGAGGAGCCGCGGGCGTGGTCGTCGCCGGCGTCTGGACACCAGACTGGCTGATCGCTTCCGCGCGAGGGGCCGGCGCCATTGCAACTCGCTCCGGGAAGGCACTCGTCGAGGCGGGCCGGCTGGCCGCGGAGGTTTCCGACGGGGCGCCGGTGCTAGTTGTGGGCCATTCCGCGGGTGGGCTGATTGCGCGGATCCTGACCGCCGCCGAGCCACTGCCGGGGAAGAGATTCGGGGCGGCGCAGCGGATCGGAGCGATCGTGACTCTGGGCACGCCGCACGTGCTGTCGACGGGGGAGGGGATCGGCAGTCGGCTGAACACGGTGGTGTCGGAGATCGCCGAAGAGGCGGCGCCTGGCATCTTCCACTCACCGACGATCGGGTACGTGTCGGTGGCGTCGCGAGCGATCCGGGGAGATCCCGCGGGGACCGGCCGGGAGCGCGTGGCCTACCTGCTCTACCGCTCCGTTCTGGGCCGCGCCGCAATGCCGGGAGTCGAGGGCGACGGCCTCGTTCCTGTTGTCTCGGCGATGCTCGTCGGCTCCCGGCAGATCGTCGTGAATGACGCCGTCCACGGCCCGAGCGCGGGAGCGCCTTGGTACGGAACGGACGGGCCGATGGATGTCTGGTGGCCCGCGGCGCTGTCGGCCTGGCACGAAGCCCTGGCCTACCGCGCCGGCCAATGATCGCGGCGTGCCCGGCGGGGCGT
>PMBR01000052.1:0-146 GCA_003152995.1 Chloroflexota bacterium
GACGTGCCGTTCTGCATCGCCGATGCGACCTCGCTGACAGAGGCCGGTTACGTCGGGGAGGATGTCGAGAACATCCTGCTGCGCCTTATCCAGTCGGCCGATTTCGACGTCGCCAAGGCGCAGCGCGGGATCATCTACATCGACGA
>PMBR01000052.1:208-50023 GCA_003152995.1 Chloroflexota bacterium
CTGTTCATCTGCGGCGGCGCATTCGACGGTCTCGAGAAGGTGGTCGAAGAGCGTGTCGGGAAGCGCTCCATGGGCTTCGGTGCCGAGAACCACATGCCCGAGATCGACCGCGAGCGCATTCTCGAGCGGCTGATGCCGGAGGACCTCCTCAAGTACGGGCTGATCCCCGAATTCGTCGGCCGGCTGCCGGTGGTGGTCACGCTCAGGTCTCTCACCGCGGAGGATCTGGTCCGCGTCCTGACGGAGCCCAAGAACGCGATCACGCGCCAATTCCAGAAGTTCCTGTCGCTGGACAAGGTGGAGCTGGTCTTCACCGAAGGGGCGCTCCAGGCCGCAGCCGAGGTCGCGATCACTCGCAAGACCGGCGCTCGTGCCCTGCGCTCGATCGTCGAGGAGTCGCTCCTCGAGGTGATGTACGACGTGCCCGATCACGCCGAGATCCGCAAGTGCATCATCACCGAAGAGACCATTCGCGAGGGCCGCCTGCCGCTCCTGCTCACCAAGACGCAGGTGGACGAAGGCTTCGACGAGACGAACTACCAGAAGCTTCTCGAGGAGCGTGGCCAGACGGCGTAACGGCGGGGCAGGGTGGGGGAAGACTGGCTGACCACTGCGGATGCGTGTCGACCGCGTCGATCTGGGCATCGTTTCGTCCGCCCGATTTGTTTCGCGGATCCGCCGACAGGCGCCCGACCGGGCCGATCCAGCGGAATTTCGGCAGCACCGAAAGAATTCGGCTGTTTGGCACCCTACGAGGCCAATGTCCCGGACCTGATGTCGATATCTCGTCTTCTTCGCCGCGCATCACGCGCCCAGTGGGACGAATCGAGCGGTCAACAGATTCTTGTTTGCCACCCTGCCGGGTGCGGCGATTCGAGAAGCTTCAGGCGGAGCCATCGCCTTTCGGTGTGACCGAAAGGCGGCGAGATCAGCTACGCCGGGGCTCGCCCAGCGCCATCTCCAGCACCTCGGCGAGGTGAAGGGCGCGCCGGCCGCCGGACTGGGCGATCTGCTCGCGGCAGCTGAAGCCGTCGGCGACGAGCAGCGCGTCGGGCGCGGCGGCGCGGACGGCAGGCAGGAGGGCCCGCTCGCCGATCTTCTGTGACAGCTCGTAGTGCTCTCCACGCTCGAAGCCGAAGGCGCCGGCCATTCCGCAGCACCCCGGTTCCGGCTGGGCCGGCGCCAGGCCGATCGATCGCAGGGTCGCCTCCTCGGCCGCCATCCCGACGAGCGCTTTCTGGTGGCAGTGCCCGTGAAGGACGGTCGGGGCGGAGAGCCGGCCGGGTAGCGCCGCCGCGAACTCCCCGGCATGCGCCTGTACGAACGCGCCGAGGCCGACGACCGTCTTGTCGAGCCGCCGGGCGCGCGGATCGGTCGGGAACAGGTTCACCAGCTCGTCGTGGAAGACCGCCTCGCACGACGGCTCGAGGACGACGATCGGCACGCCAGAGTCGAGCTCCGGTTCGAAGGCGTCGAGGATCTGACGGAGCAGCCGGCGAGCTTGGCTCAGGAAGCCGCGGTCGTAGAGAGGGCGACCGCAGCACAGGTTCGCCCGAGGCACCTCGACCGAGAAGCCGGCAGCCTGCAGGACGCGCAGCGCCGCGAGCCCTTGCGACGGCGCGAAGCCCTCCGTGAATGTGTCGGCGAACAGGACGACGCGCCGATCCGCGCCTCGGAAGCCGCCCAGATCAGCCACTCCCTCGGGTAGCTGGCGGCGGAATGTGCGCGAGGCGAACCGCGGGAATTGGCGATCCGAATCCACGCCCGCGACCAGCTTGGCCAGCCCGGCGATCCCGGGCACGGCACCGGTAGCGTTGGCGAGTCCAGGCGCGATCGCGGCCAGGTGTGCCCACCAGTGGATCAAGCCCATCGAGTAGGCAACTCGCGGCCGCAGCCGGCCGGCGTAGTGGTGGGCCATGAACTCGGCTTTGTACGTGGCGATGTCCACCCCGACCGGGCAGTCGTTCTTGCAACTCTTGCAGGCGATGCACAGGTCCAGGGACTCGAGAACGGCGTCGCTGCGCCACAGGTCCGGCAGCGCCTCGCCCTCGAGCATCTCCCACAGCAACCGGGCACGGCCGCGGGTGGAGTGGCGCTCTTCGTCGGTCGCCTGGAACGTCGGGCACATCGCCCCGCCCGACTCGCGCCGGCACTTGCCAACGCCGACACAGCGCGCCACGGCCCGCGCCAGCGAGCCGCCGTCGTCCGGCAGGCCGAAGATCGTCTTCGGATCGGCAAGATGAAGGGCCGGCCGCAGGTCCGTGTCCAGCGGGAGGGGATCGACGACCTTGCCCGGGTTCATGAGCCCGCGGGGGTCCCAGATCGACTTGAACTCTCGGAACGCCCCCACGAGCTCAGGCCCGAACATGCGCGGCAGCAATTCCGCCCGAGACTGTCCGTCTCCGTGTTCCCCGGAGAGGGAGCCGCCGTGCCGAACGACCAGGTCCGCCGCTTGCTCGATGAATGAGCGGAAGGCGCGCAGACCTTCGGGCGTGCGGAAGTCGAATTCGGAGCGCAGGTGCAGGCAGCCGTCGCCGAAATGGCCGTAGAAGGTGCGTTCGAAGCCGAACCGGCCGATCAGCGCGTCGAGCTCGCGCAGGTATGCGCCCAACCGCTCCGGCGGGACGGACGAGTCCTCCCAGCCGGGATAGGTGGCGGGCTTTCCCGGGACGACGGCAGTTGCGCCCACGGCCGACTCGCGCAGCGTCCAGAACGCCTCCTGCTCGGATCTGTCGACGACGACCCGGGCGCATGACGCCTCGAAGCGTTCGGCGGCCCGGTACGCTTTCGACTCGGCTTCTCGGGCGGTCTCTCCGCCGAACTCGACCAGCAGCCAGCCGCCGCCCGCCGGCAGTCCCTCGATGGCCGCCCGGTTCAGGCCCTTGCGTCGACAGGCGTCGACCAGTCGATCGTCGAAGCCTTCGAGCCCGATCGGCACGGACGCCATGATCTCAGGCGCTCGATCGGCTGCCTCGAAGATGTCGTCGAACCCGAGAACGAGAAGGGCTCGAGCGGGTGGACTCGGGATCAGTCGAACGGTGGCCTCCAGGATCGTGACGCAGGTCCCCTCCGTGCCGACGAGCGCGCGGGCGAGGTCGAAGCCGTTCTCCGGCAGCAGCGCCTGGAGCGGGAAGCCCGACACCAGCCGTGGCAGCTTGGGGAACCGCTCGCGAATGAGCCGCCCGTGGCGATCCCGAAGGGAGCGGAGGGAGCGGTAGATCTCGCCCCGCGGGCCCGATTCCGCGCAGATCCGCTCCAATTCGTCATCCGAGGTCGGGCCGACCGTGAGACGCAGCCCGTCGTAGGTGAGCACGTCGAGCGACTCGACGTTGTCGCTGGTCCGCCCGGCCATGATCGAATGTGCTCCGCATGAGTCGTTGCCGAGCATCCCGCCCAACGTGCAGCGATCGTGTGTCGCCGGGTCCGGCCCGAAGGTCAGGTGGTGCTGTTCCGCGGCGTCGCGCAGGTTGTCGAGGATTACGCCCGGCTGGACGCGGGCGATGCGTAATTCCGGGTCCAACTCCAGGATCTGGTTGAGATGGCGCGACACGTCCACCACGACGGCCCGGTTCGTGGCCTGGCCCGCCAGGCTGGTGCCGCCGCCACGGAGAGTCACCGGCGCCTCGTGGTCGCGACAGACGCCGATCACTTCCGCCAGGTCTTCGGTGTCGAACGGCCGCACGACGCCGATCGGGAGCTGGCGGTAGTTGGACGAGTCCGTGGCGTAGAGAGCGCGGTCGCCGGGCGTGAACTGGACTTCGCCGCGGATTCGGGCGCGCAGGTCGGCGGCGAGTGCCTCGCTCTTGGCGGCGGCGGTGCGGTTGGCGTGGTGCGCGGCGGCGGTCCTCGTTGTCACCGGTGCAGCATACCGACCGAGTGGCCGCCTCGGCTCGGCCGACGCGCCCGCTCGAACGGCGCGCTCTCCGTCGCCCTGCCGCGCCTCTCAAGCAGCGCATCGCCGAAGCGGTCCAGGTGGTCCTGGGACGAGGCGGGCGCTAACCGGCCGCCCAGTGTTCGGCGAAGCTGCGAGTTGCCATCGGTTGGCCCGGAGTGGTCGGGCGAAACGCTATCTTCTCCAGGCCACTTGAACGTTTCGGCTCCGGATTCCGTCAGTAAGGGCGCTTCAGAATGGGGCCGTCATGGGAGAAACGGAACCGTGGTCGAGGAAGGAGCATGGAGGGTGGCGTTGAGGATGCCCGCGGCCGGGGAGGCCACGGCGTTCGTCGGTCTCGTACAGCCTGAGTTGCCGGGAGCGTACCGTCTCGCCGGTTACCTGCTGCGAGACGCGACCGACGCCGAGGATGCGACGCAGGACGCGCTCGAGAAGGCCTGGCAGGCCTGGCCCAAGCTCCGCGAGACAGATCGCTTCGGAGCATGGTTCGACCGCATCGTCGTCAACGTTTGCAGGGACAGGCTTCGGACGAAGCGCGGAGTCCGCGTCCTCGAACTCGATGATGAGATCGCCAGCGTCCCGCACGCGAGAGACCCGTTCCGTGAGGCCCTGGCCCGCGACGAGGTCGGCCGGTTGATTCGAAAGCTGCCGCCGGAGCATCAGATCGTGGTTGCGCTCAGATTCTGGCGCGATCTCTCGGTGGAGGAGATTGCGGAGAGGCTGCAGATGCCGTCCGGCACGGTGAAGTCTCGACTCCACTACGCCATGCGGACCCTTCGCCAGGAGATCGACCGGCAGGGTGGGGAGGCGCAGCGATGACGTTCCAAGACGATCCAGATCTCGAGCGTCGCATTCGCAGTATCGCCGAGTCGCCGCAGCCGCCCGTCCCGGGGTCGGTCTATCGCTACGCAAGCGAAGTTGCGGAACACAAAGGGGGAATTCAGACGCGCCGGTTGTTCAGCTTCTCCTCCGGTCGCCGCAGGGCCGCCACCTTCGCAAGCCTTGCGGCGGCGGTGGTCGTCGCGGTGGCTCTCACTGGAGTGGCGCTGTCCCTTCGCGGGAACAACACGGCGGTCAAGCCCACGCCGACGTCGACGGCGCCATCGGTCTCGCCCAGCCCGGTTCGACCTTCCGTCGAGCCCACGTTGGTTCTCGCTTCGGCGCAACCATCTTTCCCGACGGTCGATCCACTGCCGCCCGACTACGTAACTCCCGGGGCCGATCCGAGCAGTGCCTGGAGCAAGGTGACCTTCACTCAGGTCACCGCCGATGTCCGTACAACTCCCCTTTGGTCGGCGCCCAGGCGCTGGAGCGGCGGGTGGGTCGGCTGGATCGATATGGGCGACGGCAAGTGGCTCGCCTGGACCTCGGCCGACGGCAGATCCTGGCACGCCAGCTCAGCGCCGGGTCCGGCGCTGGCGGCGCCCACGGGGCTGGTTGCCTACGCTGACACCGGCTACGCGTGGACCAGCGCCGACGGGAACGCCTGGACCCGCCATCCCATAACCGGGCTCGAGGGCGTTCTGGCATATGATCGGGTAGGCGGGTCGAACGGGATCCTGGCCAGCGTAAAGAACAACGCGGATTCGCCGCCGACCGAGCTGGCATTCTCCACGGACGGGATGACGTGGCGGCGCCTCGGCCTTCCCGTCGACGGCAGCAGCATAACGATCACGCAGATCGCCTGGACCGGGCAGCGTTTCCTGGCGATTGGCTCAATGCCGAGCGGTGCGACATCGGCCGAGTCTCAGGTCGCGGCGTTCTCGTCGTCCGACGGCCTGACGTGGAGCAAATCTACGCTCGAAGCTCCGGCCGGGATCACGCTGCGCGAGTTGACTACCCTCGAAACCGGCCAGGGCGGCGCGATCATGCAGGTGTTCGATAGCGCTGGTGCGTATCGGTGGCTGCGGTCGGTCGACGGTTTGACATGGACGGAGATGCCAACCTCCGGCCCGCTTGTCGCCCTCAAGAGCAGGCTCTATTCGAACGGGGAGCGCTTCGTGGCGAGATCGTGGGCCGATGGTCAGCTGTGGAGTTCATTCGACGGCCAAATCTGGACGGTTCTCCAGGGAAAGGCCCCTGAAGGCGGCGAGATCGACTACAGCCAGTTCTTCGGTGTTCTTCCGCGCGGTGTCTCGTACGCGTTCAAGACAACGATCCAATACGGAGCCGCTCAGTAGGACGGACCACCGGCGCCGGCCCGGTCGCGTCTGAGCTCGTCTCCACGGTTCTCGCGGCGGTCGAGGGGACGATGTTGATCTGGGCCATCGTGCCGCAGGGAGACCTCAAAGAGCGCATCTACGAGGCGGTCAGAGGCGTCATCGGTTGATCGCCCGCCTCGCCAGACTCGACCGCACGACGAGTTCCGACCCATGATCGAACCTTTTGGCTCGCGGTTCCGTCTGGAAGGGCCTGCAATCGCGACAAGGAAGCCCAGCGAATGGTCGAGCAAGGAGCGGGGAGGGTGGCGTTGACCGGGGACGTAGCCGACGAAGCGGAGACTTTCCTGCGGTTGGTCCAGCCGGAGATCCCGGGCGCTTACCGGCTCGCCGGATACCTGCTCGGCGATGTCTGTGAGGCCGAGGATGCCACTCAGGACGCGCTGGAGAAGGCATGGCAAGCCTGGCCCGGACTCCGCCAGAGCGGCAGCTTCGGTGCCTGGTTCGACCGCATCGTCGCGAACCTGTGCCGAGACCGGTTGCGCAGCCGAAGCCGGGTCCGAAACCTTGAACTGGACGACGAGCTCGCGTCGGCCCCGCAGGCTCGCGACCCGTTCCGCGATGCACTCGCTCGCGACGAGATGAGCAGGCTGGTGCGCAAGCTTCCGCCCGACCAGCAGATCGTCGTCGCGCTGCGCTACTGGCGCGATCTGTCGCTCGAGCAAACGGCCGAGCGACTACAGGTGCCCGTCGGAACGGTCAAATCCAGGCTGTACTACGCGATGCGGACGCTTCGAAGCGAACTCGACGCCCAAAGCCGGGAGACACGGCGATGACCCTTGATCCTGAAATCGAGCGGAGGCTGCGAGAGGTTTCGGTGCCGCCCGAGCCCGCCGTTCCAGAGTCGATATACGTGTTCGCCGTCAAGACGACTCAGGTTAAGAGACGCCGACGCGGTCCGATCAAGCTCGGCTGGCCGGGCGCCAACTCACGCCAACGAAGGTTCGCGCCGTTGGCGGCGGTGCTGGCGGTCATCGTGGCCTTCGCCACCGCAGGCCTGCTTCTGACGGTCCGGTCGAACACCGTCGGCAAGCCCTCGCCGTCTGCCTCGGCGACGGCCAGCCCTTCGTCGGTGCCCACGGCGAGCCAGTCCTCAATAGCGCGGGGCTATGGCGCATTCCGCGCGACCGGGTCGATGGAGGCGGCTCGAAACGGTCAGACCGCAACCTTGCTGGCGGACGGCCGCGTGCTCATCGCCGGGGGCGACGACGGATCTGCCGCACTCGCCTCGGCCGAGTTATACGACGCCGCGACCGGGACATTCAACGCCACAGGGTCGATGTCACACGCCCGCGAAGGCCAGACCGCGACGCTGCTGGCAGACGGACGGGTGCTGGTGGTCGGGGGCACCGACAGGATCGACGATCTCGCGTCGGCCGAGCTGTACGACCCAAAGACGGGAGCTTTCACGGCGACCGGGTCGATGTCGCAGGCCCTGACCGATCAGACGGCGACGCGACTGCCCGACGGGCGAGTTCTGGTCGCGGGCGGGGACAACTTTGCGATGGGCGCCGCGGTAACGTTCGCCGAGATCTACGACCCGAGGACCGGAGCGTTCACCGCGACGGGCCCGATGCGCGACAACCGCGCACAGCAGACGGCGACCCTGCTGCCTAATGGCGGCGTCCTGGTCGCAGGTGGCTGGTACCACACCTCCGCCGAGCTGTTCGACCCCCGTGCTGGCCAATTCGCGTTGACGGGGTCGATGACCACCGCCCGCAACGGGCACACCGCAACGCTCCTGCCGGACGGCCTGATTCTCATCGCTGGAGGCGATTCTCAGGTCGGTGCCGGCATCGAGGAGTTCGCCTCTGCCGAGCTGTACGACCCCCATGCTGGCCAATTCGCATTGACGGGGTCGATGACCACCGCCCGGCAATCGCAAACTGCCACGTTGCTTCCGGATGGGCGCGTGCTCGTGGCAGGGGGCAGCTACGGATCCGCGGCGCTGTCTTCGGCTGAGTTGTACGACACCGGGACCGGCACCTTTGGCCCGACAGGATCGATGTCCGAGGCGCGCTCCGGCCAGACCGCGACGCTGCTGGCGAACGGGTACGTCCTTGTCGCGGGCGGCTCGGACGGCAATTCCCACTCGCTCTCTTCGGCCGAGTTGTTCGACCCGGCGGCATCGAAGACCGGCAACCAGACTGCCCCGCCATCAGTGGCGCCGCCGACGCCTCCCGCCAGCCGGACCCCCGGACCGACGCCCCCCGGCCCGCACCCGACCATGGTCACGACCGGCCTCACCACGCCCGGCCTGGCATCGGGCTGGACCGGCTTCTCGTGGCCGAAAACGCAGCCGGCAGGGATCGGCAACGTCCACCAGGTGCTGGCCTGGCGGGGCGGCTATGTAGCCACCGAATCGATCTTTGGAAGCGAGGGACTTTCGGCCGGACTCTGGACGTCGCCGGACGGCCAGACGTGGACCGCAGTGACCTCGATCGACAACGAGGACGTCATGGTCGCGGTCGCACCGATTGGGTTGATCGCCATCGGCTTCAACGATTCGCTGACGCAGGACGCGCCGCAGGCAGTTTGGGCCAGTTCCGACGGCGTGAGCTGGCAGAACCTGGGCAAACCCAACCTGTTGGGTTCCATCAGCTCCATTGCCGGAACGGACGCGGGCATCGTCGCCGTAGTCAATGTCTGCCCCAACGCTTGCGCCAGTTCGTCAATCCAGGTCGAGTTCTCGACCGACGGGTTGAACTGGACGGCCGACGACGTGGGCGATCTCACGGGCTTCCAGGTGGTCCAGAGCAATGCCGGCCACTTCTATCTGATGGGCGTAGCGAACGCGGTTGCGTCCTCCACGGGCTTCACCTCGCTCGCGTCCGAGAGTCGCGGCGAGATGTGGCTCTCGGGCAACGGCACGAACTGGACTCAAAGCAGTGGAGGCTTCTCGCTCATTCCGGAGCACATCAGCTTTGGCCGTGACGGCCTCGTTCTGACGACGATGTCCGACGGGACACCGGGCGGCTACGGGCAGGCCTATTCCACCGATGGTGGGAAGACCTGGAAGGACGACCCAGGCTTCGGTCCGCTCGGTCAGGCGGTTTGCCAGGGAGAATGCGCCGCAGGCGCCGACGGCCTGATCGCCTCGAACGGCTCGACCATGCTGGCGATCAAGAACGGCGGCGGGAAGGCCTGGCTTTCGTATGACGGACAAACCTGGACGCCGATCGCATGGACCGGCGGCAATCCGGCCAACGCACTGAACTTCGTGGTTCTGCCGCGCGGAGTCATCTTCAATGGCAGGTATGGCGTAGCCCAATAGGACGGTCGCACGGAGCCCGCCACCGGCTGTGCTACGATCGCCGCCTTCACGGCGTTGACCGAGAGGAGTAGCGCCGCCAGCCGGCTATCAGAGAACGGGGCCCGCTCCGTGGCAGACCACGGCGCAGGCTGAAAAGCCCCGCAGTCGGAACGGCGCGAATGTAGCTCGCGAGTCGTGCGGGAGGCGCCCGATAGCGCGCCGAGAGGGCTTTGCCGCAAGGGCGCCGCGATGGCCGGCCGTCCGGCGAAGTCGAACCAGCAGGTGGTACCACGACCCGTTCGTCCGCTGGGCGAGCGGGTCGAATCATTTGACGGAGCGAACGATGGCGGACGAGGCGAAGACGCAGAAGCCGGACGGAGCGGGCCAGGGCGGCGCGGACGGGGCCGAACCGGCCGAGCTGCCCAAAGCCTACCGGCCCGGCGACGTCGAGCACGCCATCTTCCAGAGATGGCTCGACGCCGACGTCTTCAACCCCGACGGCAAGGGTTCGCGCGCCGACTGGACCAAGCAACCATTTGTCATCATCCAGCCGCCGCCCAACGTGACCGGATCGCTTCATCTGGGCCACGCTCAGCGCTCCACCGTCGAGGATTTGATGACCCGGCACGCCCGAATGCAGGGCCGGCCGGCGCTCTTCCTCCCCGGCCTGGACCACGCGTCGATCGCCGCCCAATACGTTCTGGACAAGATCCTCGCCAAGAAGGGCGAGACGCGCCAGACCCTCGGACGCGAGAAGTACCTCGAGGCGATGTGGGAGTTCGTTCGGACGACTCGCGAGACGATCCTGAGCCAGCAGCGCCGCGTGGGCGCCTCGCTGGACATGAGCCGTCTGCGCTTCACGATGGACGAGATCTCGGCCGCGGCAGTTCGCGAGGCGTTCCTGCGCCTGTATCGCGAGGGCCTGGCGTATCGAACCGAAGCCCTGATCCACTGGTGCCCCGGCTGCAGGACCAGCGTATCGGACCTGGAGGTGATTCCAACCGAAACGACGGGCAGTCTGTGGACTATGCGCTATCACCTGATCGACGAGGCATCGGCATCCGCTGACGGGACGGGCGCGCCGGACCCGGACGCCTGGATCGCCGTGGCGACGACGCGCCCGGAGACGCTCCTGGGCGACACGGCAGTGGCCGTCAACCCGGAAGATCCGCGCTACACCGCCCTCGTCGGCCGCCGGGCGATGATCCCGTTCGTGGATCGCGCCGTGCCGATCATCGCCGACGCCGTGGTGGATCGCGCGTTCGGCACGGGCGCCGTCAAGATCACCCCGGCCCACGACCAGGACGACTACGAGACCGGCAAACGTCACGGCTTGCCGATGATCACGGTGCTCGACGACGCGGCCCGGATCAACGAAAACGGCGCCCAGTTCGCCGGCCTGGATCGTTACGAGGCTCGCCGCCAGATCGTGGAGGCGCTCCAGGCCGCCGGCGACATGGAGTCGATCAAGCCCCACGAGATGCTGATCGGACGCTGCCANNAGCCGCGCCTCAAGACGCAGTGGTTCGTGCGCGTGGCGCCCCTTGCCGCCGCAGCCCTGGAGGCGACCCGGTCCGGCGAGACGCAGATCCTGCCGGATCGGTTCGTCAAGGTCTGGGAACACTGGNNATGACCGAGATGCGCGACTGGAACGTGAGTCGCCAGCTGTGGTGGGGCCATCGAATCCCGGCCTGGTATTGCCCGGATGGGCACACGACCGTTTCCGCAGACCCGGCCGGCCCGAGTGCCTGCGAAGTCTGCGGCCGTCCCGCGTCCGAACTGCGCCAGGACGATGACATCTTCGACACGTGGTTCAGCTCGGGCCTGTGGCCGTTTTCGACCCTTGGCTGGCCCGAGAAGACGCGCGACTTCGAGAGATTCTACCCGGGCTCTGTCATGGAGACGGCCTACGACATCATCTTCTTCTGGGTCGCGCGGATGATGATGCTGGGCATCCATCTAACCGGCCAGCCGCCGTTCCATACCGTCTATCTGTCGGGTCTTATCCGCGACCCGTACGGCAAGAAGATGTCCAAGACGAAGGGCAATTCGGTCGATCCGCTCGAGACGATCGAGGAGGTCGGCGCCGACGCGCTGCGGTTCGCGCTGGTGAACGGCACGGCGCCGGGGAACGACGCCCGACTCGGTGCCGAGAAGCTCGAGAACGCCCGCAACTTCACTAACAAGCTGTGGAACGTGGCCAGGTTCGTGCTGGGCGCGCGTCCGGCGTCGATCGCGGCCGATACTCTGCGGCGGATGCCGGCCCGGGACAGGGTCGGCCCGGCCGATCGCTGGATCCTGTCGCGAGCCGCGGCGACGGTGGTGGCGGTCGACGAGGCGATCAGCCTGTACGCCTTCGGCGACGCCAGCCAGATCCTCTATGAGGCGATCTGGAACGAGTACTGCGACTGGGCGGTCGAGCTGGCGAAGATCCGCCTTGGCGACGAGACGTTGGCGCCCGCCGAGCGCGAGGCGACGTGGTGGACCCTGGTCGATGTGCTCGACACGTACCTGCGGCTGCTCCATCCGATCATGCCCTTCGTAACTGAGGAGATCTGGGAGCGGCTCCCACGCCGGGCCGGCGATCCGGATCTGCTGATCGTCGCCGGCTGGCCGACCGCCGCTGCCGATGCCACAGATGCCGCCGCCGAGGCGGATGTGGCTTCGCTCATCGACCTCGTGCGCGCTGTGCGCAACGCCCGAGCCGAGGCCCGCATCGAACCGGGGGCGTGGTTACCGGTGGACATCTACGTGCCCGCATCGCTGGGCCCCACACTCGAGGCGCTCCGTCCGGCGATCGAACGGCTGGCTCGAGCCCGGCCGCTGACCCGCGAGCTCAGCCACGAACCGATCAGACGAGGAGTGGCTGGAAGCCTCTCGGTGATCGCCGGCGAGATCGAGGCGACCGTCCGGCCCGCGGCCCGGGACGAGGCTCAAGATGACCGCGACCGCGCCCGTCTCGAGCGCGAACTCGCGGACGCCGAGGCCATGCTTGCCGCCGCCCGTGGCCGTCTCGCCAACGAGGCCTTCATCTCCAAAGCGCCGCCGGCCGTCGTGGACGGCGCGAAGGCGCGCGCGGTGGAGTTGGAGGAGCTGGTCGTGAGACTCGCCGAGCGGGTAAGCCGCCGGGGTTAGCCCTCACGGTCGTTCGGCAGAGCCATAACCCTCGATTCGGTGGTCTTGCGGACGCTATATCGGGGCGGTGGCCCTATCACGCTGATACGATACGTGCAGGTTCGCAAATCCCAGCAAGGAACGACCGTGCCGCTTTTCGGGAAAACGAAAAAGAACCACGTCAACACCCCGCCGCCGGTATTGGAAGATGTCCCGGCTCAGGATTTTGCCCTGAAGCTCTCGTATGCGGCGAAGAGCAGCGAGAGTGTTCGCATCAAAGCCGGTCCCGCCGCAGTGGCCCGGTTGGCGCGGATGCTGGACGGCTACGTTCAGGGCGAGCCGGAGCTCGTTGAACCGTATCCCGTGGAGCTCGGCCACGCAGCCCCGTTCATCGCCCGCATGCCGGGCGCGGCGGAGTGGCTCACCTACCACCGCAAGCGTCTGCCTGTTACACGCCACGCCCTCGAGGTGCTGGAAGCCGTCGACGCCGTAGATCTGGCCTTCGACACTCTGGTAGGCGGCCTCCTCGATGGCGAGCTCGACACTTCGGGATACCCGGAGTACAACGCCATCATCGGTGGCGTGGCCTCTCACTGGGACGAGATGACCGGCGACATGATCGTTCGCGCGGTCGTCGGCTGGGGTGGCAGAGGCGTGCGCGGCGACACGGATCGCAACGCTTCGCGCCTCCTGGCGGGGCTCTTCGGCAACATCCAGGCCGATCGCCACTCTCTGGGCGTCGTGTCGGTGGAGCGACCCGTCACCGGGACGAAGACTGACGGCGTGGTATGCGCTCACTGCGGCTTCAACTCGGGGCACCTGCGGGCCTTCTACTGCCCCAAGTGCGGCATGCGCATGGCCCGCAGTTAGCGGCGTCGTACAGCCATGCCCACCTACGATTACGTCTGCACTAGCTGCGGTCATCAGATGGAAGTCATGCACTCGCTTCATAGCGACGGGCCGGCAGCCTGCCCCAAATGCGGCGCGCCGATGAAGAAAGCCTTCGGCGTGCCCGCGTTTCACTTCAAAGGAACCGGCTGGGCCCGAAAGGAGAGCGCTCCGGGCAGGCCCGCGAGCACCACACTCAAGGAACCCGGGTCGAGCGCGTCATCAGGCTCCGGCTCAGGGTCGAGCGGGTCATCCGACTCGGCCTCAGGGTCGAGCGGGTCTTCCGACTCGGCCTCAGGGTCGAGCGGGTCATCCGACTCCGGCTCCGCGTCCGCCCTCCCGTCCAGCGTTCCGTCCGGCGGGGCGACACCCCAGGGCGCGGACTGACCGATGTCGAAGCCACCGACCGATTGGATTTCCCTTTCGGAGGCGGTCGATTTGCTCGCGTCTTCGAATGTCCACTTCACGTCCGATACGATCGGCCGTTGGGCTCGGACCGGACGGCTCCAGAGCATCAAGCTGGGAAACCGCCGTTTCGTGCGCAAGGCCGAGGTTCGGTCGCTGCTGCGGCCGCGTGGGACGGTCCACGGCGAGGATCTGCAACCGGGGCTGTTCGAGGACCTGGACGACTAGGGTCGAGCCGCGACCGGCTCGGCGGCGGCTCAGGCCTGCTCGGTACCGCAGCGGCGACAGTAGCGCGCCTGGGTCGATACCGGCAGGGCGCAGTGATGGCAGACTCGGACGGTTCCGCGATCGAGCACTTGCTGGGCTGATTCCGCCCAGAGCGCGGCCACGAGAGGGGACTCCTCATCAACGCCCTCGGCCTGCGGAGCCGCCACGAGTGAGGCCTGAAGGAGCCTGCTGACGGGCCACGGCGCGGCCGGCCCCTGCGCGGGCCAGCTGGCACCAATCGGAGGCCACGCAATGTGCTCCTGGGCCTTCGGGGCCGGCACCGGCGCGCCTTCCCATGGGAGGCGGTGGGCCGGGATCGACGAAGGCGCCGGCCTTGCGTCGAGCGAATCGCCGGCAGGCCACTCCACGTGGATGCGCCCCGGGATGTCCGGCTGGACCTGGGCCCAACGGTTCGTCGTTGCGGGCGGCAACGTGAAGAGCGTTTGCTGGTCTGTCGACGACTCGGGCGGGGCTTCCGCGGCCCGTGGCGGCTGAGACTCCGATTCTGGCCCGGCTGCCGCTGGTTCGATCGGCGCCTGCTCGAGCGCCGCGTCGGCGGCCGGAAGCGGGCGGGGAGCCGTTTCGGGCTCGTTTTCGCATGCGGGCGCGGCGACGCCGATCGGTTCGGACGCCACGAAGCTTGGGCTCGCGACTTCTGCGACGGAGTCGGCCGGTTTCTCTGTTTCGACCGGCAACGCCTCGAGCGGGGGCGCCGGTTCCACCGGAGCGGCGGTTGAGTCGGCCCACTGGTCGTGCCGCTCCATCGGGCGGTCGACCCAGGGCGTCGCCACCGGCCATGGGGCCGTCGGTCCGGTGTTTCGCGACTTTGGGACCGCGACCTGACGGGGTGGCTGGGGTGCCGCGGCCCCGGCAGCCCGAGTAGTTTCGGCTGCTGAGGGCAGGTGCAGGAGGCGGGCGATCACGGGCGCGCGGCGCTGCTCTGCTTCAAGGCGAGGTTGCGGTAACTCGATCGGCTGTCTGAGCGAGCCGAGCAGGTCGAAGTCGGACGATGGCCCCTTGCTCGGAGCCGGTGTTTCGGGTTCCCAGGCGGCTGGGACGGGCGTTTCGGGCTCGGCCCGGAAGCTCGGTTCATGCTCCACCACGCGGGCCGCATCCTCGTCGAGAGTGTGCGACGGCGTGAATGAGTCCGCCTCAAGGGGCGTGGATCCCGTGGTGGACAGGGCGCCATCGTCGCGCGCCGGAACCTGGCTGAGCTGAGCCTTGATCAGCCGTAGCTCGTCGGGGGTCAGGGTGTCGGCTTCAACCCGCCCGCCGTCCAGCGGCCAGAGGTCCCAGCCATCGTCGCGCGACTTCCAAGCTTGAGATTGAGCCTGAAGTTGCTGTGCAGCGGCACGCTCCTCCTCCGAGATCCGAGACGGTGTTCGGGCCGCCTGAGGCCTCCGTTGGGGTTGGGGGAGCCCGGCCGGCGCGATCGGCTCGGCCGCCACAATCGGATCGGCCGGCGCGATCGGCTCCGCCGTCGCCGTTGGGTCAGCCGGCCCCATTGGCTCAGCCGAGGTGAGTGGCATCGTGGGTACCGCCGGGGCGGGAGGCTCCACCAGCGCGCCAGACTCCACGAGTGCGGGAGGCGCTGCCGGAGTGCGCGGCTCCGCCGGCGTGGCAGGCGCGGCAGGCGAGGCCGGGGTGCGCGGCTGGGCCGGCGACTCGCCCGCGGCTTGTTCCGCTGGAACCGTTGGCGTTGTCTGCGCAGGACCACGGTCGTTTCCGTCCAGGATCGGCGCGGGCCGGCTGGGTAGAGGATCCTCCACCGGCCAGGGAACCGCGTACTCAGGGTTGGTTGCCCCTGACGCGGCCGCCAACGGTTGTGCGCCGACGGCGCCGTCGAGGTTCTGGCGCGAAACCGGGGTGCGAACGATCAGGTGATCCCTGGGCGCGACGGGCTCCTTGTCCCACAGCGGAGCGCAGGAGAGGCACGCTCCCTGGTTCTCGTTCCAGCACCTGTCGCAGGCGTACTGGCGACAGGTCATACAGAAGTTGAACGTCCGGTGGAACTCCTCGGTTACCCGCGAGGATTCATCCTTGGTGACGTCGATGCGAGCCGCGGCCATGGCCTCGTCGATCGAGGTCCCGTCGGTCATGACGAAGTTCTTGAGGCCCTTCGCCAGGAGGCGCGCACCAGCCAGCGACGGCCCCCGAGCGGGGGTTGGTCCGAAGGTGTAGCGGGTGCCACACCGCTCGCAGTAGGAGTCGGTGAGTTCGCGCATCAGTGCTCCGATGTCCTCGGCGCTGCGAGCGCGGCCATGGCGCTCGCTCCCGGAGGGTACGCCCTTATCGTCTTGCGGCGAGCCGCCCTGCTCGTACTCGCAGCCGAGTCCGAAGGTCCCAGTTCCTGCAAGGCTCTTCGCAAGGCGCCAGGATAAGATGGCGCATGGCCGATGTCGAGTGCGCGAGCAGGGTCGCGGGACGTATCGGTTCGATCACACGAGCAGCCCGCCGTCCGTCTCGGCGTAGTATGTGCTGGCCTCCGAAGACGTCCCTGGACGGAGGGCATCGTCACAGGACCGACGCTGCGACCAGTTTGCGGATCACCAACCAGCCTCTAGTCCAGAAGAGAGACCGATGACGAGCATTCAAGAAACCGGCGAGAAAGTCGCGAACAACGTCGAGCGCGTGATCGTCGGAAAGCGACAGGAAGTTCGCCTGACACTCGTGGCCCTGTTGTGCCGCGGTCATCTGCTCATCGAGGACGTTCCGGGCACCGGCAAGACCATGCTGGCCAAGGCCCTTGCGCGCAGCCTCGGCTGCAGCTTCCGCAGAATTCAGTTCACGCCGGACCTGCTCCCCTCGGACGTGACCGGACTTTCGATCTACAACCAGCGGACTCAGGAGTTCGAGTTCCGGCCGGGCCCGATCATGGCCCAGGTGGTACTGGCCGACGAGATCAACCGCGCAACTCCCAAGACGCAATCGTCGCTCCTCGAATGCATGGAGGAGCACCAGGCGACCATCGATGGCACAACCTACGCCATGCCCGAGCCGTTCCTCGTGATCGCCACGCAGAATCCGATCGAGTACGAAGGCACGTTCGCCCTGCCGGAGGCCCAACTCGACCGGTTCATGCTCCGGATCCGCCTCGGCTATCCGAGCCAGGCCGATGAGCAGGCGATACTCGAACAGCAGAAGATCACGCATCCGCTCGACAGCCTAACGGAGGTCCTTTCGGTCGAGGAGTTGCGCGAGCTCCAGCAGGCGGTCCGCGAGATCTACGTAGATCCGAGCGTGGCCGACTACATCGTTCGCCTCGTGAACGCCACACGCACTCACCCGGACGTGTACCTGGGCGCGTCGCCGCGTGGCTCTTTGGCCCTGTACCGAACGGGTCAGGCGCTGGCGGCCCTGGCCGGTCGCGATTACGTCATCCCGGACGACATCAAGACTCTCGCCGAGTCCTGCCTGGCTCACCGGCTGATCATCAAGACCAGCTCGTCGATGCACGACATCGATCCGCGCCAGGTCGTGGCGGAGTTGCTGGGCAACGTGCCCGTCGATGCGGCGCGGGCTGTTGGTCCCACCGGGCGAGGTGAGAGGTCCGCGGTCATGGATGGGAAGGCCGCGGTCCAGAGGGACGCCAGCGGCAGCCCCGCCCGCTAGCTGCGAAAAGGGCACAGCGTCGTGATCCGGCGGCTCCAGTTCATGGTCGTGGCAGTGGTTCTTGTTCTTGCCGCGTTCACGACCGGGCTGTCATTCCTCTTTTACGTCGTCTACCTGGGGCTGCTCGTCGTTGGCGGTAGCTACGTTCTGACCCGCTTCGGTCTGGCGGACCTTGAAGCAGGCTATCGCGTGGACCATCGCCAGGGCCACGTCGGAGACGACCTGCGGACCACCTACAGCATCTCCAACGCGAGCCGCCTGCCCAAGCCGTGGCTCGAGGTCTACAACCCGACCGATCTGCCGGTGGCTCTCCCGGGGCGTGCACTCGGCCTGCGTTCCTGGGCTCAACGATCCTGGATCGCGATCGTGCCGCTCACCAAGCGGGGCACCTACCGGATCGAGCCCATGGTCGTGCGGACCGGCGATCCGTTCGGATTCTTCGAAGCGGCGGCCACCGTCGGCCGGCCCACGGTCGTCACGGTGTTTCCGCGAGTGGTGCCCTTGCCACGGTGGCGTTTGCCGCACGCGAACCTCGAGGGCTCGCACTCAGCCCCGGAGCGAACCCTCCAGACCACTCCGCTCGCCACGACCGTTCGGCCCTACGCCCCTGGCGATAGCTTCAACCGGATCCACTGGCGCAGCACCGCTCGCCTGGGAGATATCCAGGTCAAGGAGTTCGACCTCGAGCAGACCGCGGACGTTTGGCTCTTCATCGATCTCGAGACGGCCGTGCAGGGCGGCAAGGGCGACGTCTCGACGGTCGAGGAGGCCCTCCGAGTTGCGGCTTCGGTCGCGCATGACGCGATCTCCGAGAACCGCGCAGTGGGAGTCACGACCAGCGGTCACCGGCACGTTTCGATCCCGGCGGATCGGGGCCCGCGCCAGCGGCTCAAGATCATGGCGCTGCTGGCCGCCGTGGACGGCGACGGTCACACTCCATTGGCCGAGGTGTTGCTGTCCGGCCTGCCGCGTCTGAGGCGGGGCATGACGGCCGTCGTCGTGACTCCTTCGGTAGATCGATCCTGGGTCCGGGCACTGACGGGCCTGCGTGGCAGAGGCGTTGCCGCCGTCGTCGTCGCCGTGAATGCGGCCAGTTATGAGCGCGGCGGCCGGTCGGGACGTCCTGGCGCTGGCGACGCGGTGTCGGCGGCCTCTCCAGAGCGGCGAGCCCTTCGGTTCGCCCTGGCCGAGTACGACCTCAAGGCATGCGAGGTTTCGGCCGGCGACGATCTCGGGACGGTACTGGCATGACCGCCGGCTCGATGCCGCGGCAGCCGGCCGGGGAGGCGCCGTCGCATGACTGGGATCGGGGATTCGACGAGCCCGGCCTCCTCGAGGGCCTTGTCGTTCGGTTCCGTCCGGACGAGGGTTGGCTGAGTCTGATCCTGATCCTGACTCTTGCCGGGACGATGGCCTGGTCTATCGCCGACGCACGCTGGATCCTCGGGCGAGACGATCTCACGAGCTTCGTCATCTGGATTGCCATCGCCGCGTCGTTGTGGGGCTATCTGAGCGCCCGGTCCGGCGTGTCTCCCTGGATCGCGCAAGTCAGCGGCGCCGCAGTAGGGGCGTTCGTTCTGATCGAGGTCGTGGGCGCTTCGGTGCCGGGCGCGGAGGGAGGGCTCGGCGGGTGGTTCCAGGCCACGGCCAATTCCGTGGCCCAGGCCTATCTCGATCTGACGTGGCGCCACCAGATCGCGACGACACAACTGGCGCACTTCTCGTTGGTCATCGGCATCGTCGTGTGGGGGACTGCCCAGGCAGCGTCATATGACGTCTTCGGGTACCACCGAGCCATCAATGGCGTACTGCTCATGGCCGTCGTGCTACTGGCCAACATGGCGCTCACGGTCCAGGATCAGTTCCTGGCCCTCGTCCTGTTCAGCGCCGCCGCCCTGGCGCTGCTGCTGCGGGCTCATGCCGCCGACGAGCGCACCAACTGGCTGAGGCACCGTATCTGGCGTGGCGGCGACCTCAAGGCGCCGCGCGCTCAGGGCGGCATCGGCTTCGCCTCGGCAGCTATCTGCGCCGCCCTGGTGCTGACGACAGTGGCCAGCTCGGCGCCGCTGGCCAACGCCTGGCCCGGTAGCAACGACCTCCGCGACTTCTTGAACGGGATCAGCGGCTACCTGCCCGGAGGCAGCCAGAGCCGCTTCACCCAGGGCGCCGACTTTGGAAGCTCGACCGCCATCGGGTCGTCTTTCCACTCGTCCAGCGACCTGATCCTGACAATTCAGATGCCGGAAGGGACACCCAACAGCCACTGGCGGGTGATCTCCTACGACAGCTTCAAGTCCACCGGCTGGTCGGCCGGCGAGGGTTCGCAAAGCGACCTCTTGCAAGGTGCCGACCTGAACCACGGAACTCTCGATCAGGTCGACGAAAAGGCATCGAGTCGAACCAAGGTCACCTACAAGGTGACCGTCCGCGACACGTCGCTCAAGCACCTGGTGCTGGCCAATGAGCCTGGGTCGGTGACCGTTCCAGTCGCGCGCGTCCTGGTCGGGGGCACGCCCGCGACTTCCGACGTGGTGTGGTTCCCGAGCGATTCCACCTCATATTCGGTGACTTCCTTCGTGCCGAACCTCAACCTTACCGGCACCGGGTTGACTGAGTGGAAGCTGCGGCAGGCCGGCACGGACTACCCGCCTGAACTCCTGTCCCGGTACACCCAAGGAGTCGACCTGATCGGGCCGGCCGGCGACGATCTGTTGAGTCAGATGCTGTCGTTTGCGTTCGACAATGGCGTGGCCCTGGATCCGACGACCGGTCGGTTCGCGGACGCGTACGACGCGGCGAAGGTCATGCAGGAATTCATGCGCGATCCCAAGAACTTCACGTACGACAGCAACATCACGGACCTAGTTCCGAAGTGCGCGTCCCTCACGTCGGTCGATTGTTTTGCCATATACAAGCGGGGCTTCTGCGAGCAATACGCCACGACCATGACGATGCTGATGCGGATGGAGGGCTTCCCCGCCCGGTACGTCGAGGGATACCTGTCGGGGCACGTGGAGGAAGCGTCTCGTGCGATCGACGTGACCGGACAGCAGCGCCACGCCTGGGTCGAGGTGTACTTCCCAGGCTACGGCTGGATACCGTTCGATCCGACGGGAGGCTCGGTCGGGCAGCCGACCCAACTGGCCGCAGGCAAGCCGGCCCTTGAAACGCCGAGTCCGAAGCCGACCGCGACGAGCACCGATGAGTCTACCGGGCCGGATGTGACGCCCCGTCGGCCGGCGCCCGGTACGACACTTCCCAGTTCGACGAGCGACAACGGGCCTCTGGGCCTGGTGATCCCGGCCCTGATCAGCCTCTTGTTCCTGCTTGCCGTGCTGGCTACGTGGCGGCGCCGGCCGCGCCGGCTGGAGAGTCCCGACACGGTCTATCGGGGCATCGTCCGGACGGCCAGCAGGCTCGGCTACAAACCGTTGCCCACACAGACCGTCTACGAGTTCACCGGGATGCTGGCCGATGTGGTGCCGCGGGCGCGAGATCCGCTCGAGGAGGTGGCGACCGCGCAGGTCGAGGTCGTCTACGGCCGGAGGCGGCTGCCCGCAGAGCGGCTCATGTCTCTTGCCACGGCTCAGCGCGTGGTGCACCAGGCCCTGTTGCGGCTCGTGTTCCGCATCCCGGGCCGCGGGCCGAAGTGGCCGCGGAAGGACAACGAACGACGTCGATGACGTCCCTACCAGGCCAGGGTTCGAGGACGGCTCGAGGTAGGAGAGGAACGCAGTCGGCGTGCGGCTCTAGAGGGCCCCGGACCGGTTGAGTTCCGTCGACTCGGCTAGAAGGGCCTTGTCGTCAGACCCGAGATGCTCGTCCAGGTTCACGGCACGCAAAACTGCGCGACCGGCACGGATTTCGACGACGGTGATGCTGGCCAGCCCGAAGTCGAAATTCCAGAAGTGCTCCGGGGCAAGACCCAGAAGAGCGCAAACGACCACTCGGAAGACGCCGCCGTGTCCGACGATCAGCGCCCAGCGCGGGCTGCGGTGGGCGGTATCCGCATATCCCAGGACCTGGTGCCGATCCATCGTTCCGCGCTGTGTCCCTTCGGCCAGGTCCGTCAGGAGGACGGCCAACGAGGCTTCCACGCGGGCTCGCACCTGCGCCAAGCTTTCGCCGCCCGGGGCGTAGAAGCGGGTCGGCCAGCGCCGCCACGCCGCCAGCGACTCGCCGAATCGAGCGCGGATCTCGGTGTCCTTCAGCCCCTCCCATTCGCCCTGTCCGATTTCCAGGAACCCCGAATCTGGTCGGAGTGGGGGAGCGGCACGGCCGGCAGCGGTCATGGCCTCGGCCACGAATTCCGCGGTCCGGAATGCCCGACCCAACGGGGAGTGGATGATGGAAAAGGGCGCCGTGTCGGGGATCGGCAACGGCGGCTCGGCACCGGGCCTCGCCAGCCGCAAGCCGGCCAGCTGAGCCTGGCGCTCGCCGAGGAGAGTCAGCGGCGCCTCCATCTGGCCCTGGAAGCGTTTCTCGACGATGAACTGGGTTTGGCCGTGTCGGAGGAGGACCAGGACGGAGTCGAGGCCCTCGGGGATCAGCGAAGCGGCCCCGGAGGCCCGGGCTGCCCCGGGCCGGGGCCTCTTCGCGTCCGGAACAGAGGAGCTCACCGGTCGGTGGCTGCCCGGATGACCCACACGTCGAGGACCGCGGGGTGGTTCCGTATCGCCTCGGCGACAGCGTCCGGTACGTCGTCGTCGACGGCCATAAGCATGAGGGCATCCTGTCGGGCCGCGGATCGGGCCAGATGCATGGCGCTGATGTTCACGTCGGCCTCGCCGAGCATGAGTCCTATGCGACCCATCGTGCCTGGTTTGTCCTGGTGACGCGTGACCAGCATCAACGGTGTCGGCGCCATATCGAGCCAGTTGTCGTCGATGCGAATCAGGCGCGGCTCGCCGTTGGCGACCGTGCCCGCCAGGATGGCCTTGCCGCCATCTCCTTCGAGCGTCAGCGTCACCAACGAGGCGAACGTTCCGGCGTCGGACGTCTTGCGTTCGCTGACAGTCAGGCCCCGGTTCTTTGCAAGGAACCCGGCGTTGATCAGGTTGACTCTTTCACTCGTGGCGTTCTCGAGAATGCCACGGAGAGCGGCCGCGGTGAGCTGGGAGGCGTCGTAGTCGGCCAGATCGCCGGCAACATCGACAGTGAGAGTCTTGACCGCCCCGCGGAAGTACTGGGCGCCGATGCGCCCGAGCGTCTCGGTGAGGGGCAGGTAGGGAGCGATCGCGCGGGCCGTCTCGGGCGTGAGGAGTGGCGCGTTCACGGCATAGCGTGCCGACCGGCCCGCCAGCACGTCGATGACCTGCTCGCACGCCTCCTCGGCCACACGGACCTGGGCTTCGGCCGTCGACGCACCCAGATGCGGCGTGAGGACCGTGTTCGGGGCGGACAGCAGCGGGGAGTCGGTCGGCGGCTCCTTCTCGAAGACGTCGAACGCGGCACCGGCGATCTTGCCGTCGGCGAGACCCTGGGCCACGGCCGCCTCGTCGAAGACGCCGCCTCGGGCGACGTTGACGAGGATGACGCCGGGCTTGAGCCTGGCTATCTGATCGGGGCCGATGATTCCTCGAGTCGCTTTGTTGAGCGGCACGTGGACGGTGATGACGTCGGCCTTCTCGATGATCGTGTCCACGTCGACCAGGGTGATGCCGTGCATCGCCGCCTGCTCGGCTGTGACGAACGGGTCGAAGCCGACGATGGTCATCTCAAGACCGCGGGCTCGGTCGGCCACCGCCTGGCCGATCTTGCCCAGGCCGATGATGCCAAGGGTCCGGCCGCGCAACTCGACGCCGGTGAAGGAGCTGCGCTTCCACTCGCCGCGGCGCATCGATGCGTCGGCCGCGGCGGTCTTGCGCGCGACAGCCAGCATGAGGGCGATCGTCTGCTCCGCGGCCGAGACGGTGTTGCCGGTGGGGGCATTGACCACCACGACGCCGGCCTTGGTGGCGGCCTCGAGGTCCACGTTGTCGACGCCGACTCCGGCCCGGCCGATGACGACCAGACGGCTCGCGTGGGCCAGGATTTCGGCCGTGACCTTGACCTGGCTTCGGACGAGCAACGCGTCGTACTCGCCGATGATCGCGGCGAGTTCTTCGGGTGAGAGGCCGAGCTTCTCGTCGACCTCGTGATGGGCGCGCAGGATCTCGAGGCCCTGTCTGGCCAGCTGCTCCGCGACGAGGATCTTCATCGGATGCTCCTTACCTGACCAGGCCGAGGGCCTTGAGGGCGGCGACCTGGGCGGCGGCCACGGCAGCGCCGGGGGTGACGGGCCGATCGAGCTCGAACAGCGTCTGCTCCAGGACCGCCATCGCATTCAAGATGTCCGGGATGGTGACGTGGCCGAGGTGCCCGATGCGGAAGATCTTGCCCTTGAGGGCGCCCTGACCGCCGGCGACGATGAGACCGTACTTGCGCAGCTTGCCGTTGAAGGCCTTCCAGTCGAGGTCTTCGGGTATCCAGGCGCCGGTGACCGTGTCCGACGCGAACTGGGGGTCGGCCAGGAGCTTGAAGCCGAGGGTCTGCAGACCTGCGCGAACCGCGGCGCCGACGGCGGCGTGGCGCCGCCAGATCTCGGCCAGCGTCTCCTGCTCCATCAACTGCAGGGCCACGTCCAACTGGAACATGACAGCCACGGCCGGAGTCCACGGCGTCTGCCCTGCCTCGGCGCTCGTCTTGTGGGCCATCAGGTCGAAGTAGAACTTGGGCATCTTCGCCACAGCGGCGGCTTCCCATGCGCGCGGAGAGACGGCCACGAAAGTCAGACCCGGGGCGACCATCCAGGCCTTCTGCGAGCCACTGACCACGACATCCAGGCCCCACGCGTCGGTTTCGAATGGAACGGCGCCCAGGCCTGAGATGGCGTCGACCAGGATCAGCGCGTCCGGCGCCACTTCCCGGGCAGCCTTCGCCAGCTCTTCGATCGGGTTGGTGACGGCCGTGGAAGTCTCGTTCTGGGTGAGTAGAACGGCCTTCCATGGCCCGCCGGCCGCGAGAGCTTCGCGGACCTTCGCCGGGTCGGCCGCCTTGCCCCATTCGAAGGAGAGCTTGGTCACGTCTGCGCCGTAGGTCGTGGCGATCTTGGCGAAGCGATCGCCGAAGGCGCCGACGGTGACGGCCAGGACCTTGTCGCCGGGGGAGAGGAAGCTGACGATGGCCGACTCCAGGCCGCCGGTGCCGGCCGCGGTCACGATCAGAACGTCGTTCTCGGTCCGAAAGAAGGTCTTCAGGCGGGCGATGATGCTGTTCTGGAGAACCGCGAACTCCGGACCGCGATGGTTGACCATCTGGCGGGCGCCGGCTTCTCGGACGGCGTCCGGGAGCGACGTGGGACCGGGGATGCGCAGGTTGGCCTCGAAGCGATTCACAGGTTCCACCTCATACGGGGAAGCAGGGGCGACTGAAGGATCCTACGGAACGCCGCCGACCGGCGCCACTGTGGTATATATGACCGCATATGCTGAAGCGAACGACGATACTGATTAACGCCGACCTGCTGGAGCGGCTCGACCGGTTTGCGGCTCGGACGGGCGTGACGAAGACATCGGTGATCACGGCCGCCCTTGAGGCCCATCTCGAATCGAACGACACGACGCCAGATCTGCCGTTTCTGGCCGTGGGCAGGAGCGACCACGGACGCCTATCGCTCGACGGACGGGGGATTGCCCGACGAGAAGCCGGTCAGCGGCCCCGTTCGGACGGGGTCTGAGCCATGGCCGTCCTTCTCGACTCGAGCGCTATCCTGGCCGCCGCGGACCAGTCGGATCTCAACCACAGGGCCGCGCTGGCGTGGTTCGGCCGGGTCAACGAGCCACTCATGATCGGAGCCCTGACCCTGGGCGAAGTAGATCTCCTGCTACAGCGCGAGCTGGGGCTGCGTGCGACGCTGGCTCTGCTCGAATCGATAGCGAGCGGCGCTGTGCGCGTCGTAGCTCCGACTCAGGTCGACCTGGCACGCGCGGCGGAACTGCTCCGCGAAACGATGGAGTACCGGCCGCGTCTGACGGACGCCGTGCTGGTCGCGACGGCGGAACGGCTGGGGATCACCCGGGTCGCCGCCTTCGACCGCCGTCCGATCGCGATCTTCCGACCGCGACACGTCCGCGCCATGGACCTGGAGCCCTGACGCACCAAAACTGGAGGCGGACGCTCAAGTCGACCGGCGTCGCCCCGACGCCTCATGTGTAGAGCCGGATCGCCAGCGAACCACGCGGATCCACCCGACACGAGCTCCCGCACGTGGTTCTGGCGACCCGGCTCTGTCGCGCCCAAGGCCGCGCCTTGGAACTCCGGTCCAGCTCGGGCCGTCGCGGCGGAATTCGAGCGGTGGCTTATGCGTCCGGCCCGGGCTCCCTGTCCCTTTGTGGGAGATGCGGATCGGGCTAAGCCGGCAGAAGGTCCTGGACTTCGATCTGGGTGCCTTCTCCGCTGCGGACGATGCGCAGGGCAGTTCGTGCGCCCTCGGGGCGACCCGACTCGAAGCTGGAGATCTGGTCGGCGGGAGTGCTCAGCCGGTCCGTTTGCCGGGTCAGCATCGCCAGGATCACGTCGTACGGCTGAGACGTTCGCCGTTCGACCATCTCCGCGATCCGAGCGGGGTCGTCGGCGACCTTGCGAAGCTTCGCCCGATCGAGCCGCGGCCAGAGGAGCATCGCGCGCTCGAGGTAGCACGAAGTAGGGAGCCGCCCGGGGCGGCAGGCCACTTTGGGGGCTGGAGTCCTGGCACCTTGAACGGGTCCCCGGTACGAGGTCCTCGCGTCGGTTGCCGGCGCGACAGCGTGCGCACGAGACATGCCGCTCCCCAATTGTGGTTAGGGACGCAATGGAGTATTCGGTGGTGCGGCCGGCATCTGTAACGGGGTCAAGCGCATCGGCGTGTCAGATTCGTTGCATCACGCGAGACCGTGCACTTGTCGCGTTCGGCGCTGAGCTCTGGTTGCCGGTGCACTTCACCCGGTGATGAGGGGTCTCCAATCTGGTCGCTTCTGCGGCTCCTGGTGGAGACTCTGACTCGGCCGCGCGCAACCTCAATACCTCAGATGAGGTAATCACATCGGGCGGCCCGGCAGGCGGTGTTGGGGCCGACATTGCGGTCTTGAAGCCGCGCCGCTCGCCCATGACGCCCGGCCGCCCGCCGGCGCGGCTGCGTGCTGCTCGTCAGTCGCCGCCGGCGTCGCGGCGCTGCTCCTCTGCCAGCTCGCGCAGGTTCTGCTGGCGGCGGCGCATGCCTTCCGAGGCCGTGTTCATCGGATCGCCTTTTGGCTGACCCTCGACCGGGCGCTTGCGGACGGGAGGATCCAGACGAGCAGCACGGAGCCGCTCCATGCGTTCGCGGATCCTGATCTCCGCGCCCTCGGCGCCCGGGAAGTAGTAGTTGCGGTCGGCGAGGTCGTCGGGCAGGTACTGCTGCGCCACGTCGTCGCCGGAGTAGTCGTGTGGATAGCGGTAGCTGCGCCGGCCGAACCCGCTCGAGCGCAGGTGCGCCGGAACCGGAAGCGAGCCATGGCTCAGCACGTCATCCATGGCGGCGAAGTAGGCGCGGCCGGCGGCGTTGCTCTTCGTGGTCGCGGCCAGGAAGACCGTGGCCTCGGCCAGCGCGTACTGCGCCTCGGGAAGCCCAACCCAGTCGAGTGCGGCAGCGGCGGCGACGGCGATCTCGAGCGCGCGCGGGTCCGCCAGGCCGATGTCCTCCGAGGCGGAGATGATCAGACGTCGAGCGATGAAGCGGGGATCCTCCCCGGCGGCGATCATCGCGGCCAGCCAGTACAGCGCGGCGTCCGGGTCGTTGCCGCGGATGCTCTTGATGAAGGCGCTGACGGTGTCGAAGTGGCCGTCGCCGGCGCGATCGTAGGAAAGCACGCGCTGCTGGGCAGCCGCCTCCACATCGGCAAGTCGCGGCGCGACGCGGCCCTTCTCGTCGCGCGCATCTTCGGCCTCCGCGATCGACACGGCGCCTTCCAGGACATTGAGAGCCTGCCTGGCGTCCCCTGCGGAGAGACTGACCAAGTGCTCGAATGCCTCATCCGCGACCGCTACGCCACCCTCCGGCCCCAGGCTGCCCGCCAGCCCGCGTTCCTCATCCGAGAGTGCCCGCCGGACTACGGTCGCCACCTGCTCGTCGGTCAGGGGCTCCAGTCGATATACCCGCAGGCGGGAAAGCAGAGCGGAGTTCACTTCGAAGTAGGGATTCTCGGTCGTGGCGCCGACGAGCGTCACCGTGCCATCCTCGACGTGGGGCAGCAACGCGTCCTGCTGGGCCTTGTTGAAGCGGTGGATCTCGTCGATGAAGAGAACGGTCTGGTGCCCGTTCAGGGCGAGCCGTTCGCGCGCCTCGCCGACGAGGGAGCGGACCTCGGCGACGCCGCTCATCACGGCCGAGATCGTCACCAGATGAGCGCCCACGGCATCGGCCAGCACGCGGGCCAGGCTGGTCTTGCCGCTGCCTGGCGGTCCCCACAGCAATATCGAGCCGAGGCGGCCGCGCTCGACGGCCCGTCGCAACGCCCCGCGTTCACCGAGCAGCTCGTTGTGACCGACGACTTCGTCGAGGTTGCGCGGGCGCATCCGGGCGGCCAGCGGTTGGCGGCCCGGGGGAGGCGCAAAGATGGGCTGCTGGCTTGTCGAGCCGGTTCTGCCGGGGCGGCGAGTGGCCATGATTGGATGCTACTCGCCGCTGGCCCATCCGGCTGGTCGACACCCCACGCGGCGGGGTAGAGTGGGGACCACATGCCAATCCCGAACTCCCACCCCCTCGACACCTCCGGACCGCCCGAGGCTGCCGCGCCGGCCGGCGCGGCCGATCCCGGGGCGGGCTTCACTCCCCGAAACCTTGCCACGCTGAAGGCGGTCATCGATGCCGTCGATTCGCTTGTCGTCGTGGCGCGAATCGAAGGCTCTCTGCTGCTCTGGAACCGCCGCTGCGAAGATAGCTCGGGAGTCCCATTCGCCGAGGTGGTCGGCAAGCCACTCTGGGACGTCATGCGTCTTCGATCCGTGCTTCGCATCGAGGCACAGGCCGGCTTCGATCGCCTGTTGTCCGGCCAGGAGCGCCGGGTTTCCTTCATCTCTCAGTGGATCCGCAAGGATGGCCGCAGAGCCCGCATCGCCTGGACCGCGGAGTTCGTGCACGCCGGCGCAGACGCCGATTTCGTCGTCGCCACGGGAGCGGAGACGACGCGCGGCAAGCGGGCTACTCGTGAATTCGAGGAGACCGAGGCCCGCAATGAGACACTTCTCGATCTTCTTCCCGAGGCCGTCGTAGTCCACCAGGACGGCCGGATCGTGTTCGCCAACCGGGTTGCCGCCAGCCTTTACGGTTATGGCGATCCGTCCGAGTTGCTTGGGCTCGGTGTCTGGGACTTCGTGGTTCCTGTTCAGAGAGATGTCATTCGCGAGCAGGTGGCCTCGATACTCAAGAAGGGGGGCGCCATCGAGCTGTCGCGCGAGCGCCACATTCGGCGCCACGGGACCGAGTTCGATGTCGAGGTCGCGGCCAAGCCGGTAGTCTTCGGAGGCCGCCCCGCTATGGAGGTCATCGTCCGCGACATCAGCGAACGAATTGCCGCCGAGAGGGCCACCGCGGAGAGCGAAGCGCGCATGCGAGCCATGTTCGATGACTCCGCGATCGGGATGATCCTGGCCGATCGGGAAGGCCGGTCCCTCGAGAGCAACACGGCGTTCCATCGGCTGCTGGGCTATCGGCAGGACGAGCTGGCCAAGCTGTCGGTCGACGAATACACGCACGAAGGCGACAGGGAGGCTACTCGGCGCTCCCTGGCCGACCTGTTCGACGGGCGGATCGATAGCTACCAGCTCGTGAAGCGCTACATACGCAAGGACGGGAACTGGGTTTGGGCCAGGGTCAACGTTGGAGCGCTGCGGGATTCGAATGGCGCGACCAGCCTGGCCGTGGTAACCATCGAGGACATTACCGCTTCGAAGGAGCTCGAGGAGCGGCTCCGACAGGCCTCCAAGATGGAGGCTCTGGGTCGATTGGCGGGCGGCGTCGCCCACGATTTCAACAACCTGCTCACCGTCGTAAACGGCTACGCCGATATCCTCGTGGCCTCGCTCGATGGTGACGAGCGCGCGGCCGAAGCGACGGAGATCAGGCGGGCCGGGGCGCGAGGAACTGAGCTCACCGCACAGCTGCTCGCATTCGGCAGGCGCGCCCCTCGGTCGGTCGAACGGTTCGATCTGAACGACCGGATCGGCGCTCTGGTCCCTCTGCTTCGCCGCCTCCTGGGCGAGGACATCGAGTTCCAGGTCGAATTGGATCACCGGATTGTCTTCGTTGAGACCGATCCGAGTCAGTTGGACCAGGTGGTGATGAATCTGGTCGTGAATGCCCGCGACGCCATGCCCAGCGGCGGCGAGCTCAAGCTGATAACAGGCTTGCTCCCAGCGATGCCGGCAGTCGGCACGAGCGGGCCGGACCTGACCTGGGCGCGGATCGAGATCGTCGACACCGGCTATGGCATGGCGCCGGAGGTTCTGGAACGGATTTTCGAGCCGTTCTTCACCACCAAGAACCTGGGCCACGGCACGGGCCTCGGTCTGGCGACCGTCTATGGCATCGTCGAGCAGATGTCAGGGCACATCCACGTCCAATCGACGCTCGGAGTCGGGTCACGATTCCAGGTCGAGATTCCGCTCAGCACCGCCGTCACTACGGCGACGAAGTCCGCTCCGCCCGGATCGTCGGGTCGCGGCAGCGAGACGATCCTGCTCGTCGAGGACGAGCCGGCCGTGCGCGACTTCTGCAAGCGGGCGCTCGAGGCCGAGGGCTACCGGGTGGTCGCGACCGGACCGAGGGGGGCGGTCGAAGAGGCTGCTGCGCTGGGATCCTCGCTGGATCTGCTCCTCTCAGACGTAGTGATGCCGGAATTCGATGGGCCCACCATCGCCGCTGCGCTCACTGCGCGCCGTCCGAGTCTGCCCGTCCTGTTCATGTCGGGCTATCCACGTGACCGCGAAGGCGAGATCGCGGGAGCGGCCGCAGCGGGCGCGGTCCTGGCCAAGCCGTTCGACGCGCGTCAGCTGGCCGAGGCTGTGAGGCGTGTGCTGGATCGTCCCGGACTGCGCCACTTGAACGCTCGCACCGGCCCGGGTGCTGCTGCCGGCACGGAACCGGGCTGAGGCACGACCGCGGCTGGAGGCCGCCGGTATCTCAGTGCGTCACCCGGGAATACCCGGCCTTGGATGGGGCGCCCGCGTATCCACTGTGAAGAGGGCTGGTAGGGAGGCTCGCCGCCCCGTCCTGTTCGCGGCGCACCGTCGACCTGTGGGACTTTGGCCCCTGCACCGCGCTCGGAGAGCGCCGAGTCAGACCGTGATGACGTGCATGATGTCGATCAGAACGAAGAAGACGCCAAGCGTCGCGATCATGGCACCGCCAACGCGCAGGATTCTGCGGACGTCGCGGCTGACGTAGCCGTATTCCTCGGCCGCGCGGACCGCCAGCGGGCTCTGGCCGCGCGGTTTCGCCCCGGAGCTGAAGTCCGTCCGGCGCGATTGGTCACGCGAGCGGGCGGCGTTCTGCCCGGCAGTGCGTTCCTGGGCCACGATCTCGGATTCGAGCTCGGCGGCGTGAGCCAGCTCGGCTTCCGAAAGGCCCTGGGTAGGCCGGCTCGCAGGTCGGGTCTGCTGTCGGACGGGCGCGTGTCGGTCTGAATGCCGCTGGCCGGGACGATTCGCGCCGCGGGTTCGCTTGGCCATTTTAGTGAGGGGCCTCCGGTAGGTCGATGGCCTGTCGAGCATATCATCCCAGTCCGATGCAAAGGGGCCGGTGAGGTTGCTCGGCCAACTCGGCAGGCATAGTCGGCAGCCCACGAGCAACACAGCCGCCGCGGCTGCTAGACTCGCCCAGAGACTGACAGCGGAGGTTGGTGTGGCGCAACTCAACGATTTCGTGGCAACGCATCTGGGCGTAATCGGCGTGGTGATCGTCGTCGGGTGCGTCGTCCTGGTTCTGATGATCCTCATGCTCTTCATCCAGTCGCGAAGGATCGCGCTGCTCAGTGAGCGCCTGGACGACCTGACGCAGGGCGCCGACGGCCAGAGCCTCGAAGGCGTGCTCGACACTCACATCGACACGGTGATGCGCGTTGCCCGCGATCTCGACGAGCTGGTGGCGCGAACGGCAATGCTCGAAGGCGGCGCCAGACTGCATTTCGGGCGGCTCGGCATCGTGCGCTTCAATCCGTTCGACGACACGGGCGGCAACCAGAGCTTCGCCCTGGCCATGCTCGACGCGAACAACGACGGCTTCGTGTTCAGCAGCCTCCATTCGCGGACCGGAACCCGGCTGTACGCGAAGGCGATCTTCGGCGGCCAGAGCGAGACGACGCTGGGCGCCGAGGAAGCGCAGGCGGTGGAGATCGCCGTCTCCCAGGGCGGCGGAACGCCGGCGTCGAAGGCGACCAAGGCCGCCGCGGCGCGCATCGCGGCAGGCAAGAGCGTCGGCCGCGGGAAGACGACCGGTTCCACGAGCCGACCGGCCAGGACGGTCGTGGCCGCGCCGGCGGCCGTGCCCGCGCCTGCGGCCGTACGCGAGGCTGCGCCGGTGGCCGTGCCCGTGGCGGTGGCCATACGCGAGGCTGCGCCGGTGGCCATACGCGAGGCTGCGCCGGTGGCCGTCGAGTCCGCTTCAGCCGATGGCCAGACTCCCGACGCCCCTACTGCGCCCGCCGAGGCGGGCTCAGCAACACCGTCGGTCTGAACGACGAGCCGGGCGTCGTGACACGCGAGATGTCACTGCGACGGCGATCCTAGGGGCATGCCTCGACCGTCCCGCAGAACCGCGCCGCGAGAACCCGCCCACCTGGAGCAGATACCGGTGTGGGACGCCCCGCCGGAAACACCACAGGTATCGCCGGCCGCGTCCGGAGTCGATGCCCTGCTGGCCGGTCTCAACGTCGAGCAACGGCGCGCGGTGTGCCACGACGAGGGGCCGCTGCTCGTAGTCGCCGGCGCCGGGACCGGCAAGACGCAGGTCATCACGCGTCGAATCGCGTGGCTGATCGGAACGCGACGTGCCCGCCCTTCGGAGATCCTGGCTCTCACCTTCACGGACAAGGCCGCAGAGGAGATGCAGGCACGGGTGGACCAGCTCGTGCCCTACGGATACACGGACGCGGCCATATCGACCTTCCATGCCTTTGGGGATCGGATCGTGCGCGAGTTCGCACTGGAACTCGGGCTGCCGACGGACACACGCGTGCTGACACGGCCCGAGGTCGTGATCTTCCTGCGCGAGCGGCTCTTCGAGTTCGAGCTGGACGAGTACCGGCCGCTGGGTGACCCGACGCGCTTCCTGGGCGCACTGGCGACGCTCTTTAGTCGCTGCAAGGATGAGGACGTCAGCCCGCAGTCATATCTCGATTTCGCGGCCGGATTGGTGAAGGCGGCCGAAGCGGCCGGGGCAGTCGAGGTGGTGGGCGACGAGGTCGAGGCGCTGCGCGAGCGCGCCAGACGTGAAACGGAGCTTGCCCGAGCTTATGCGCGTTACCAGGTGCTGCTCCGAGAGGCGGGTCTGATCGATTTCGGCGACCAGGTGAGCCTCGCCCTTCGACTCCTGCGCGAGTCTCCGGCCGCCAGGTGGGAACTCCAGCGCCGATACCGCTACGTCCTCGTGGACGAGTTCCAGGACACCAACCGGGCCCAGTCGGAGCTCGTTGAGTTGTTGACCGCCACGCACGGGAACGTCGTGGTCGTCGGCGACGACGACCAGTCGATCTACAAATTCCGCGGCGCGGCGATCAGCAATATCCTCGAGTTCAAGCGCCTCCATCCGAAATGTCGCCAGGTCGTGCTGCGCCGCAACTACCGTTCCCGTGCGCCGATCCTCGACGCGAGCTACAGGCTGGTTCGATTTAACGACCCGGACCGCCTCGAGGTCCGCAACGGGATAGACAAACGCCTGATCGCCGAGAGACGAGGCGTCGAGCGCCCGGTCCGACATCTCGGCTTCGCCACAGGCTCGGAAGAGGCGGACTGGGTAGCTCGCGAGATCGCCGCCCGCGTCGCGTCTGGCTCGCGGCCGAAGGACTTCGCGATCCTGGTGCGAGCCAACGTCGACGCGGACCCGGTGCTTCGCAGCCTGAACATCGCCGCCGTGCCGTGGCGATTCTCCGGGACCTCAGGGCTGTACGCGAGGCCTGAGATCCGGCTTCTGCTGGCGTTCCTGCGCTCCATAGCGGACCTCTCCTCGAGCGTGGATCTGTATGCGCTGGCGGCTTCCGGGTTGTACAACCTGGGCGGCGAGGACCTGACCGCGATCGTCAATGCCGCCCGACGCCGCAACCGCTCGCTGTGGGACATGGTGGAGGAATTGACGCGACAACCCGGGCTGCTGCGGCTTTCTCCGGATACGCGGGCAATCCTCGAGCGGCTGGTGGCGGACATCCGCCGCTACACGGACCTGGCCCATGAACGGCCGGCCGGTGAACTGCTCTACCAATTCCTGCGCCAGAGCGGGATTCTGGCGCGGCTCGCTTCCACCGAGTCCGTGGCGGCCGAAGAGGCACTCTCGAACATCTCTCGCTTCTTCGACATCGTCCGCTCGCAGTCAGATCTGCTCCCGGACGATCGAGTCGTGTTCGTTGCCCGCCACTTGCAGACGCTGATCGACGCGGGCGACGACCCGGCCACCGCCGAGCTCGATCCCGACGCGGACGCGGTCGCGGTTCTGACGGTGCACAAGGCCAAGGGGCTCGAGTTTCCGGTGGTGTTCATGATCGGCCTGGTGGACGGCCGCTTCCCGGCTCGCACGAGGCGTGAGCCGCTGGGCTTGCCCACGGACCTGGTCAAGGAGGTCCTGCCGGAAGGCGACGCCCATTTGCAGGAGGAGCGGCGGCTTTGCTACGTGGGTATGACCCGCGCCCGCGACGAGCTGGTTCTGAGCCACGCGGCCGACTACGGCGGCAAGCGCGTGCGGCGAGTATCCCAGTTCGTTCTGGAGGCGCTCGACCTGCCCGCGGCGAGCTCGACCGGTCGAATCTCCGCCGATGCGACCCTGTCGCCGCTCGAGCGGCTGGCTTCATTCGAGCCGAAGGCTGCTCCGGCCGAGCCCGGACGGGGTGCAGTCGAAGGTCCGCTCACTCTGAGCTTCTACCAGGTGGACGACTACTTGACCTGCCCGCTCAAGTACAAGTACGTCCACGTCCTGCGCGTGCCCATCGCTCCCCACCATTCGATCGTCTACGGCTCGGCGCTGCACCAGGCAGTCCAGGAATTCCACCGCCGCCAGGCCAAGGGCTATGTCATGAGCGAGGAGGAGTTGGACGCGGCGTTCGATCGGGCGTGGTCGAACGAAGGCTTCATGACGCGAGAGCACGAGGAGGCTCGCCTGGCGGCCGGTCGGGCCGCGCTGCGCGGGTTCCGGGCGGGGCAAATGCGGCCCGAGGCGATCGTGCCCGCGTATGTGGAGCGCGAGTTCAGCTTCCTGCTCGACGGGGATCGGATTCGCGGCCGAATGGACCGCGTCGACATCGAAAGATTGCCGCAAGGCGAGGGCGCCGCAGCCACGCAGGTTCGTGACGGGGCAGGCGAGCGCCAGCACGCCGACGTCGCCTCGCCTGCGCTGCCTGGATTGCATCCGGAGCGGGTCACGATCACGGACTACAAGTCGAGCGACGTGCGCGACCCGGCCAAAGCGAAAGAACGTGCCCGCGACTCGCTCCAGCTGCAGATCTACGCCATGGCCTACCAGGCCGAATCCGGCCGACTGCCCGATGCCGTGCAACTCTGGTTTCTCGAGTCGGGCCTTGTGGGTCGGGTGGAGGTGGACGAAAAGAGGCTGGACAAGGCCCGGAAGTCGATACGCCAGGCGGCTGCTGGAATACGCGCCCTCAACTTCGGGGCCACACCGGAGTACATCGCCTGCGGCTACTGCGCCTTCCGGGACATCTGTCCGTCGAGCGCCGCGAAATGATGGAACGCGGACAGAGCCAGCGCGAACCTGGCTACCTCGAGCTCGGGCAATCGATCGAGGCCGTCACGCTGGACTTCGGGAACACGCTGGTGCCGTTCCCGAGAGCGTCGATGAGCGGTGTCGTCTCGGAGACGGCGGATCGCGCCGCCTCCCGTTGGGGTTTCGCGGCGGACGAGTTCGTTCGGGTTTGGGGCGAGGAACGACTCCGCCAGCTGACCGAAGAGGTCCCACTGGGCCGCGAGGCGGACATGGATATCCGGGCCGCGAGGGTGCTGGCCAGGCTTCGAGGCCGCCCGGCGCCGCCCGCCGAAGTGCGCTGGGATGACGGCGAGGCAGGGAGCTGGTCGCGCCCGGACGAGGTCGACGCGATCCTCGACGCCTACGCCTCCGCGTTCGTGCGCCAGACACCGGTTCCTCCGGAAATCGGTCCGATGCTCGAGTCGTTGGCCTCGCGGTACTCCCTCGCGATCCTGTCGAACTGGCCGATAGCGCTTGCGGTGGAGAGGTACCTGGACGCCGCCGGCTGGTCGACGCATCTCGGCGCCGTGGTCATCTCGCAGCGAGTGGGCGCAATCAAGCCGCGGCCTGAGATATTCCGCGCGGCGGCAAGGGCACTTCACGTGCCATCCGGCCCTCGGCTGCTCCACGCCGGCGACGATCTCGGGGCGGACGTGGCCGGGGCACAGGCGGTCGGCTGGCGGGCCGCCTGGGTGCGGATCAAACCGGAGGGCTCTCCGCTTCCGGTCGCACCGTCGTCGGCTACCGAGCGCCCCGACATTGTCATAGATCGCGTGACCGACCTGCCGCGGGCGCTTGGACTCCGCGCTCGTCGCGGGTAATAGCCGCGCTGCGACCCGGGCCCGGGTCGGCCTTAGACTTTCGGCATGGACCTGCGCGACCGCACGGGCAACTACTTCTTCGTACTGATGGCCATGGCCGCGTGGGCGGGGGTCTTCGATGTGCTGTCGACAACCTATCCGCGCGCAAACGCGACCAATGGCCTGGTGGGCGCCGGAGTGATCGGCCTGGCCTGCGGAGTGACGATGGTTCCGTTCTTCTGGCTGGCCGTTTTCGCTCGCCATCGGCGGATCGCCTTCCGCGGGGATTGGTCGCGCGCGATCAGGCGTGGCGCCTGGGTGGCAATGGTCGTGACGATTCTGATCGCGCTCCGGATCCAGGGCGTGCTGAGCCTGCCGATCGCTGTCTTCGTTGCTGCGCTGGTCGTCCTGGCGGAGACAGTTCTTTCCGTTGAGCGCTGATGGCGACAATCGCGTTCGCCGCCTTCCCTGCTGGTAGCGGCGCGTTACCCTGTATGCGATGACGGAGTTGCGTCGCGATCCTGACACCGCCGCCGCTCTGGCGCGGCTGTACGACGTGGACCTGCTCGACGATCCGGGCGACATCGATCTGTATCTCGCGCTGGCCGCACGGACCGGCGGGCCCATCCTGGAACTTGCCGCGGGTTCCGGCCGAGTGGCGATCCCGCTCGCCCAGGCCGGCTATGAAGTCACCGCGGTCGACATCGACCCCGCGATGCTGGCTCGCCTCGATCGGAAGCTCGCGGAAACCGCCGGGGCCGGGCCGGAAGTTCGCGGGCGCGTCCACTCGGTCGGGGGTGACCTGGTCGGTCTGGACCTCTCGGACGGCACTCAGTTCGGGCTGGCGATTCTCGCGCTGAACTCCATTCTCCTGCTCGATTCACGCGAGAAACAGCGAGCTGCCCTGCAGACGATGGCCCGTCACCTTGCCCCGGGAGGATTGGCCGTCGTCGACGTCTGGCTGCCGGCGGCCGACGAACTGGCCCGCTACGACGGGCGGCTCGGCCTTGAATACGTCCGCACAGATCCCGAGACGGGCCTCATCGTGACCAAGACCGCCAGCGCGGAGCATGAACCGACGCGCGGCCGCGTGGAGTTGACCTCGATCTACGAGGAGGGACAGCAAGGCGGCGCCTCTCGACGCTGGGTTCGGCAGGATCGATTGAGACTGATCAGCCCGGATGAGCTGGCAGAGATGGCTGAGGATGCCGGCCTGATAGTCGAGGTTCTGGGGGGCTCATACGATCTGGAGCCATTGGTCAACCATGACGAACGGGCCATCCTTATAGCGCGGAGGCGGGGGAGGACCGCAGCCGCTTCCTTGCTATAGTCGGTCTGTGGCGACCACCACCTCTATCCGATTGCTTGTTGCGGAAGACGTTCCGCAGGTGAGCCAGCACGTCCGAAACCTGCTGAGCATACAGTCGCAGGTGAAGCTGCTGGAGGTTTTCGCCGACGGCTCGAAGGTCGTCGAGGCTGTGAGGCAGCTCCGCCCCGACGTCGTCATGGTCGACCTGTTGCTTCAGGGCAAGGTCAAAGGACCCCAGCTCATCGAGAAGCTGCGCGATTCGGGGCTGGATATCCCCGTCGTCGTCCTGACGGTGCCCCAGCACCCCCTGGCCCGCGATCCGAACCGCGGTATAGATGCCGTGCTGACGCTCCCGTTCAGCGGCTTCGAGCTGGTCAACACGCTGGCTCACGTCATGACCGACCGCCAGTCCCGGGCTGCGGGTGCGTGCCGCGTCGTTTCGGTCTTCTCTCCGAAGGGCGGCGTCGGCAAGACCACGATCGCCTTCAACCTTGCGGTAGCCCTGAGTCAGCTGGGCGTTTCGACGGCACTGATCGATGGCAGCCTGCAGTACGGCGACCTGAGGGCGCTGCTCAAGGTGCCGGACGATGTCCCGTCGATCCTCGACCTGCCCACGGATCGGGTCCAGGAGTCGGATCTGCACGACGTGATGTGGCGCGACCCGGCGGGGATCGACATCCTCCTGGCTCCGCCACGCGTGGAGATGGCGGAGATGGTCACCGCCCGCGACGTCGAGAAGACGATCTCGATCCTGCGCCGCCTGTACGAGGCCGTCGTGATCGATACACCAACTTCCCTTTCTGAGGTCACGCTGGCGTTCCTCGACGCCTGCGATCTGATCCTCTCGATCGTGACATACGACACGACCACGATCCACAACACCGTCGCCGTCGCGGAGGCGTTCGCGTCGATCGGCTACACCGCCGACAAGGTCCACTATCTGGTGAACCGGGCCGACTCCAGCGGCGGCATGAGCCGGGACGAGCTGGCCCGAGCGCTCGGTCGCAAGCCGGACTTCGAGGTCGTTTCCGACGGCCGCCTCGTCGTTCAGGCGAACAACGAGGGCATGCCTTTTGTGGTCGCAAGCCCCGAGGCCGCCGTGAGCCGGGACGTGCGCCGTGTGGCGGCGACCATCGCCGGACGCGCGGCCGGGGCTCCAGTGAGACACTGAGGAAGTGTCCGACCAGCGTCCCATCGGCGTTTTCGACTCTGGTGTCGGCGGATTGACCGTCCTGCGCGAGATCTTGCGCAGGCTGCCGTTCGAGTCGACGGTCTATCTGGGCGACAACGCTCGCGCCCCGTACGGCACCCGCACCGACGACGAGGTTCGACGGTTCAGTGTTGAGGCCTTGGACGCGCTCGTGCGGCGAGACGTGAAGGCGCTCGTCGTGGCCTGCAACACCTCGACTTCCGTCGCCCTTGCCGATTTCCGGCGCCGCTACGATCTGCCGGTCCTGGGCGTGGTGCGGCCGGGAGCCGCGGCGGCGGCGCTGGCGACGCGGACGCGACGAGTGGGAGTGATAGCCACGCCGGCCACGGTGCGGTCCCGGGCCTATTTCAACGCGATCAAGGACGAGAACCCGGCCGTAGAGGTGTATGAGCACGCCACTCCGACGCTCGTGCCGCTCGTCGAGGCCGGGCGACTCTCTGGTCCGGAAGTGGAGGAGGCGGTTCGCCGTGCGCTGGCCCCGCTGCTTGGGGAGCGGAACGAGGACGGCGATTTCATCTTCCCCATGCCCCCTTCCGCTCGAATCGACACGCTCCTTTTGGGCTGTACTCACTATCCGCTGCTCTCGGCGGTTCTGCGCGAATGCGTGGGCGACTCGGTGGCGATCGTGGATTCGGCGACGGCGACGGCCTCCTCGCTGGCGGAGCTGCTGTCGGTGAACGGCCTCGAGGCGCCCGGGACAACGCGCGGCACGGCCGCCGATGCGGGCATGGCCGGCCACGAGGCGCCGAACGAGACGCTCGCCACGGCAACGCATCGCCAGCTGACGACCGGTGACGTGGCCGCCTTCCGGGTCGTCGCGCAGCGGATGTTCGGCGAGGCGTTCCCGGACGTCGAGGCGGTCGAGCTGGGAGTTGCGGGGGCGGGTCAGGTCGGATCTTCGTGAGCGGCCGATCGGATCAGCGGCGGGATGGCGGGTCGTCAGGGCGAAATCCATCGGGCCGGCCGGGGTGGCGCCGCGATGCGTTCCTGCAGGCCGGACTGCTGGTCGGAGCCGCCGTGGGGGCCGCGGCCACCGTCATGGGCCGGCGAATGGAACGCTCGGCGAGGCGTGGCCTGATCGACTGGCGCGCCGCAGAGAGGATCGCGGTCGATCGCGTCCGAAATTCACCGGGGACGCTGACAGCATATGAGCTCGCGGCTGCCGAGCCCGTGTACGCCGCGGCGATGAGGGAGATCGTGCCCGCCCTGGAAGCCGCCCTCGGGACCGAACTCCCTGGCATCGTCGAGCGCAGCGGCGTCGTCTCTCGCGAAGACTGGGTGCGCGCCAACGTCTCGACCTTCTCCGGGTTGATCGGCAGGATCGAAGGCAGCCTCCTGGACCAGGTCATTCCGCCGGGATCGGGTTTCGTCAAGGCATCGATGGCGATCGCCAATCGCGCCGTCTCCACCCGCCAGATCGCCTACTTGCTGGGCTTTCTCGGGCAGCGCGTCCTGGGCCAGTACGACCTGGCGATCCTTTCGGCCGAGTCGAGCCCGGGACGCCTGCTCTTCCTCGACGAGAACATCAGACGGGTCGCGGCCAGCCTCGACGTGCCCCTGAACCCGTTCCGGACGTGGATTGCCCTGCACGAATCCACTCACGCGTTCGAGTTCGAGGCCCATCCGTGGCTCCGGCCGTACCTCGCGGAGCGACTGGAGCGGCAGCTGACGTCGCTATCGTCGGACGTGTCGGTCCTCAGCCGCGAAACCGTTTCGCGTCTCGGTCGCGCTCTTCGCGGCGACAGCCGGGGTGGGAACTGGATGGAAGGGCTCATGAGCGACGAGCAGCGGCGCGAATTCCGCGAGATCCAGGCAGTGATGAGCCTTCTGGAGGGTTTTGGCGACTATGTCATGGATGAGGTCGGCCGCGATCTGGTTCCGGAGGTTGAGCTGATTAGCACCCGGTTCCACGCCCGACGGGAGCAGCGGACGGGCGTCGAGCGGGCCGTGATGCGAGTCACCGGGCTGGACCTCAAGATGGAGCAATACAAGCAAGGCGAGGCTTTCGTGGCCGCTATCGCTCGAGCTCGAGGAGCAGAGGCACTGCGGGTGTTGTGGGCGGGCCCGGAAACGATGCCGCTGCCGGAGGAGATCGATCTGCCTTCGCTGTGGGTGGCCCGGGTTCTGGCGGAGCCGAGATGAGCGCGCAGGACCTCACCCGGGTCGTGGGTCCGGGCCGCGGTCCCGGCGGTTCGCCGCGGGTGATCGCCATCAGCCCGGTCCTCACCGGCCGCGACGCCTTCGGCGCGATGCGTCAGAAGATCCTCGAGGCCGCTCCCGGATCGCGCCTGATCCCGGTTTCGGCCGAAGGAATCGCCGACGAGCCGGTCGACGACGTCGAGGTCCTGCTGCGCGGCTGGTCGCTCGGCGGAGACGCTCTGGATCGGTTCGTGAGCCGGGCGCCGAAGCTGCGCTGGATTCATTCGGTGTCCGTGGGCGTCGAGTCGATGATGACGCCGGTCGTGAGACTGCGCGGGCTCGCAATCACCAATGGACGCGGCGTCTTCGACCACCCGATCGCCGAGTTCGTGCTGACGATGATCCTGGCGACCTGCAGGCGCTTGCCGGCCCTTCTCGAGCTGCAGCGCGAACGGACCTGGCAGCCGATCGAAGCGGTCGAGCTGGCAGATACGACCATCGGCCTGGTCGGCTTTGGCGGGATCGGCCGCGAGGTCGCCAGGCTGGCGGCCCCGTTCGGACCCAGGATCGTTGCCGTAAGACGGCGGGTCAGAGCGGGCGAGACGCCGGCCGGCGTCGAGGTCCTGGGCGGCCTGGAGGCGCTGCCTGAACTGCTGTCCCTCTCCGACTTCGTCGTGCTGGCGCTGCCTCTGACGGCCCTCACGGAAACGGTCATCGACGACGAAGCTCTCGCCAGGGCGAAACCCGGCAGCTGGCTGATCAACGTGGCGCGCGGCGCGCTGGTCGATGAACGGGCCCTGGTTCGGGCCCTCCGCGACGGGCCTCTCGGCGGCGCGATCCTCGACGCCTTCCGCGAGGAGCCGCTGCCCCAGACTTCGCCGTTCTACCGCTTTCCCAACTGCATCGTGACGGCCCACACGAGCTGGTCGAGCAAGGCGGTACTGGAGCGTACCCTCGACGTGTTCTGCGACAACCTGCGCCGCTATCGCGCCGGCGAGTCGCTCAACTGTGTCGTGGATCCCGCGGCGGGGTACTGAGGCGCGGCCGTCCGGTAGCATGTGCGCGACACATCAGCGCCATATGGAGGAGGCCAGCGGCATATGCAGATCGCCATCGTCGGGCTAGCAGGCTCGGGGAAGACGACAGTCTTCAACACGCTCACCCGGGGCCACGCCCAGACCGGCGGCTATGGCGGGATGGAACTGCACGTCGGGACGGTGAAAGTCCCCGACGAGCGACTGGACCGGCTGGCCGAGATATTCAAGCCCAAGAAGATCGTCCATGCGGACGTGACCTACTTCGACCTGCCGGCGCCGCCGGCCTCGACCGAAGGCCGGGTCGGGACCGAAGAGCTGCCGGCCGACCAGCTGGCTCGACTGCGCGAGGCCGACGCGCTGCTGCATGTCGTGCGGGCGTTCGAAGATCCGAACGTGCCGCATGCGGACGGTTCGGTCGACGCCTGGCGCGATCTCGAGCGCCTGGATCTCGAATTCATACTGGCCGACCTTTCGGTCATGGAAAAGCGTCTGGAGCGCCTCAAGGCGAGCGGCCACCACGGGACGGCCGCGGAGAGGGACGCAAACGATCGCGAGATGGCGCTGTTGGGGCGGCTGCACGCGCCACTGGCCGCGGGTCGGCCGTTGCGGGACGAAGTCATCGACTCTGAGGAGGAGAAGTCGATCCGCGGCTTCCGCTTCCTGACCCAGAAGCCGGTCCTGGTCCTGGTCAACGTCGGCGAGGCGGATCTGCCGCGCGAGGCGGAGATCGTGGCCGGGATCGTGTCACGCTACGAACACGAGTCGGCGCTCGTCGACGCGCTGTCGGCCAAAATCGAAATGGAGCTGGGCGAGCTCGAGCCCGAAGAGGCCGCCGTCTTCATGGAAGAGCTGGGACTCAAGGAATCGAGCCTGGACCGGGTGATCCGCTTGAGCTACCGGCTGCTCGGCCTGATCTCGTTTCTCACGGCCGGGCCGGACGAGGTTCGAGCCTGGCCGATCCCCGGCGGATCGAACGCTGTCGACGCCGCCGGTGCCATCCACACGGATCTGGCGCATGGCTTCATCCGTGCCGAGGTCGTGCCGTACGAGGACCTGCTGGCGCTCAAGACGATGGCCGAGTCGCGCAAGCACGGCAAGCTCCGCTCGGAAGGCAAGACGTACCTTGTCCACGACGGCGACGTTGTCGAGATCCTCTTCAGCAAGTAGCGCCGGGGCTCAGTTCGGGCGGAAACCGTCGGGCTGGAAGTCGACGAAGATGCCGCGATAGTCGGGACCGTCCGGATCGTCGTCATCGTCGGAGTCGATGCTCGCGAGGTAGTTGTCATCTTCCGTCTTCGAGACGTTGACCGACGCCGACAGCCGTTCGTCGAGGATCGGGATGAACTCGTAGCCCCGCTCCAGCTCCTCGGCGATAGCTTCGACCAGGGTCTGTTGCGTGAACGAGTCCTGGACTTGCCGCCGGATCTCCTGGACGAGCTCGAAGAAGGAGTCCGCGTCCATTTCCTCCTCGCGGACCAGGATCACGTCGGCGAAGATGTCGTCGTCGCCCTCGCGAAGCTCGTAAAAGAACACGGTTCAACTCCAAGGAATATGCATGTTGGAAGTCAGCGGATTATACGACGGGTCGGCCGCCGGTCCGGTCGATGGCCTCGATCTGGTCGTCGTCGGCGCCGCGTCGCGAGACATCACTCCGGACGATCCCCGTGGCTGGCGGCTGGGCGGCGCAGCCTCCTATGCATCGCTCGCGGCGGCGAGGCTCGGCTTGCGCGTCGGATGCGTGATGGGGGTCGACGAAGCGGCAGCCGAGGCGGAGGAGCTCGGTGTCCTCGAGGCGGCCGGGGTCCTGGTTTGCCGGGTGCCGCTGGATCGAGGGCCGGTGTTCGAGAACATCGAACGCGACGGGCATCGGCGGCAACGGTGGCTGTCCGCGAGCGATGCGGTGCCTGTGGCGGCGCTTCCGACTGAGTGGCGCGGGGTGCGGGGCTGGCTTCTCGGACCGGTGGCCGGCGAGCTGCGCGAGGAGTGGGCTGAGGTTGCCGCGACTCGCGACGATGCATGCGTGGCGATCGGCTGGCAGGGGCTGCTGCGCGAGTTCGCCGCCGATGGCTGGGTGGAGCGAGTGGACCCGGCGCCATCGCCGTTGCTGAAAGCCTCGGGCCTCGTGGTCGCCAGCGTGCACGACGTGGCCCCCGGCGCGAACCTGTCAGATCTGCGCGCGTTCGCCCCTCGCGCGACGGTCGTCCTGACTGCGGGCGATCGCGGCGGGCTGGTTATGCGCGACACGAACTTCTTTCGCTATCCGGCGATCGGGGCTCCGCAGGTCGCCGATCCGACCGGGGCCGGCGACGTATTCCTGGCCGCGCTCATGGCCGTGTGGCTTCACTCCGGGGAGCTGGCCACGCCGCGGGCCCTTCGCTTCGCCGCCGCCGCCGGATCGTGCGCCGTGGAGGGAGCGGGCCTTGGGGGAGTGCCGTCGCCTGCTCAGGTGAACGAACGGATTCGAGAAACGGGCACAACCTCACAGCCCCGCGGCTCAAACCGCTAGATCGCCGCCCGCTCCAGCCGCCTTGCTAGCCGCGCACGGCGGGCCGCCAGATCCGCCTCGAGACCGCGCCGCAACAATGCCTGCCCGTGCCCCCGGCTGCGGTAGAGCGCCAGGAGAGCCTCGTCCGTGGCCGCCCACGCGCTCGCGAGGTTTCGCTCGCGATGCTCGCGTTCCTTTGCCAGTTCGATCCAGCCCAGCGCAGCGAGCGGACCCGGGGCGGTGGCGAGTCGGCTCCAGGCGACGCCCGCATCGCTCACCCGACCCACGCGGCGCAGGAGCCTCGCCAGCTCGACTGTGGCGAGGGCAACCTCCGGATCGCCGCCGTCGATCCCTTCGGCCGCATTCTCGAGGCACGCGACCGCCTCGTCGACCCGACCTTCGTGGCGGAAGAGCCGAGCCAGCCGCACGAGATCGCCCTTCGGAGCCCAGCGTCGCACCTCGCCGACGCCGTAGCCGCGTTCCAAATGCGCGAGGATCCGCCCGAGCGTCACTACGTCCTCGGCGTTGTGGCGGGCCACCACTCGAAGCGGCCCAACCGGCCCGCCGCGCAGGAACGAGTGGTAGATGGCTGGTATCTCCGACGAGGGGATGTCCGGCGCGCGGTGGCGGCGCAGCAGATGCCGCTCCACGGTCTGGAGGCGCGCGTCGGGCAGGCGGTGGCGAAACATCCGCCGAACCAGCAGCAGCAGGTCCACGTGGCCGTCCATCGCCGGCGGCCGGTCGCGGTTCATGCGAAAGCGCGTCTCGAGCAGCGGCCAGTCGAAGCTTCGGCCGTTGTAGGTCACGAGCCAGGCATCGCGGGGCGTTTCAGCCCGGAGCGCGTCGAGCAGCGCGCCCTCTTCCGAGTGGTCCGGCAGGGCCAGCTGCAGCAGTCGCAGACGATCGCCCTCCCACCATGCGAGGCCGATCAGGAATGCGACGGTGCCGGCCGCGCTGCCGAGGCCGGTCGTCTCCGTGTCCAGGCAGAGCAGGGGAGTGGTGGCCGGCGGCATCCCCGGTAGGCCGGCCAGCCGCTCTCGATCGACTGGCAGATAGACGGGTCGGAGCTCACGGCGGACGTACCAGCCACGCGGCGTCTCAATGGCATCGCCGTCGAGTCCTTGCGCGAGCCGTTTGGCCAGACCCGCCGGATCGACGGCTCCAACCTCGCGCCAGACCGGCCGGGGCGGGCCGGAGGAATCGGCCGCGGCCACGATCGCGGCGATCCTTCGCCGGATCTCCTGATCGGCTTCGCCGGATCGCTCCGCCCGTCCGGCGGCGGCACGTTCCGCCGCAACGCGCTCGCGTCGCAGATCGTTGAGGCGGCGCCCAAGCCGCGTGGAGTCCACGTTCAGGCGGCGGCGGTGGGCGCGTCGCCGACGCCGGCCGTCTCCGCCACCAGCGCGCCGAGAAGCCTCAGCGCCAGTGCCTTTGCGTCTACGTCCGGTTCGAGGCGCGGTCCGGTGCAGGCGGGGCATCCGCTGGCGCAGTCGCACGCAGCGATCAGCTCGGCCGCTCCGGCGATCAGCTCGGCATGGCGTTCGAACAGGCGCTCGGACAGACCCACGCCGCCGGGCACGGATTCGTACAGGTAGACGGTGGGCTCCTGGCTGTGCGGGGAGCGAACCTGGCTCACGAGTCCGAGGTCGCGCGGATCGACCATGAGCAGGACCGCCGCGACTGCCTGCATCGCCCGCCCGACGCCCAGCAGGGCAACGTCCAGGTCCGCGCGGCGCCACCCCTGCGCCGCCTTGCCGGCGGTGAGCCAGTAGGCGGTCGTCTGGAGCTCGATCTCGGGCAGGTGGACCGGCCCCCAGCCGAGGTTCTCGTCCGTTCCGAACTTGAGTTTCTTGAACATGCTGACCAGGCTCGAGACCATGACCTCGCCGTGCGAACGGCTCCCGCCGGCTGCGGGCGCGGAGTCGAACGTCTCGAGCGGTTTGAGGGTCACCGCCCTGTCCGCGTAGGTGTAGTGGTCGATGTCGACACGTCTGACGTACGCCTTGCGCTCGTCCCAGTCCAGCTTGTCGACGTGGTATTGCGTCGACTCGTGGATGTAGATCGCGTCCTCGTGGACGAGCGTCTGGGCGGCGAAGATGTCTATCTCGCCGATCACCCGCGGCCGGTCCGGCGTGGTGTCGATGATCACAACGTTCTCCTGGGCCGCGGCCCGCAGCGAAACCGATGAAGCGGGGAAGTTCTCGCTCGACCAGTACCAGCGATCGTCGCCGGCGCGCCTGACGAGCCCTTCCTCGCCCAGGAATGCGAGCAGCGGCGCTGCCTCCGTGGGCCCGAAGCGTTCGCCGGGTTCGAATGGAAGCTCGAAGCAGGCCGCCTTCAGGTGAGCCAGCAGAACGTGGAGGTTGTCCGGGTCGAGTCGGGCTTCCTCCGGCGACGAGGCCAGCAAGAACTCCGGATGCTCCACGACGTAGCGGTCGACGGGCCCACCGCCGGCGATGAGGACCGCGACGCTCGTCTCCTGCCGCCGTCCGGCGCGGCCGATCTGCTGCCAGGTGGCCGCGATCGAGCCCGGGTAGCCGGCCAGGATCGCGACGTCCAGCTGGCCGACATCGACGCCCAGTTCCAGAGCGTTGGTGGTCACGACGCCGAGCAGCTCTCCGTCGCGCAGACCGCGTTCCACTGCCCGACGTTCCGTGGGCAGGTACCCGCTTCGATATCCACGGACCCGGCTCCGTGGGCCATCGCCAAGACGCAGCGACTCGCGGAGCGTGGAGAGCATCAACTCCACGGCCATCCGCGACCGGCCGAATACCAGGGTCTGGCGCCCGGCTCTCAGGAACGGCAGGGCCCAGCGAGTGGCCAACGTCAGCGCCGAGCCGCGCGCGCCGGTGGTCGGATCGAGCAGCGGAGGCTGGACCATCAGCACGTGGCGTTCGCCGGACGGGGCGCCGTTGCGATCCACCAGGCGCGGCTGGCGTCCCGTCAGGGCGGCCGCGAGCTCCGCGGGATTGCCGATCGTGGCCGAGCAGCACACGATGACCGGGTGCGAACCGTAGTGGGCGCAGATCCGCAGCAGCCGTCTCAGGACGTTGGCCACGTGGCTCCCGAACAGCCCGCGGTAGGTGTGGAGTTCGTCGATGACGATGACGCGGAGCTGCTCGAACAGCTGGAACCACTTGGTGTGGTGCGGCAGGATAGCGGCGTGGAGCATGTCTGGGTTCGTCACGACCACCTGACCGGCCGATCGGATGGCGGATCTGATCGGGTTCGGGGTGTCCCCGTCGTACGTGGAGGCGTTGATCTGGAGGCCGGCAGCTCGGCTGAGCTCGCCCAGCTCGGCGACCTGATCCTGGCCCAGCGCTTTGGTGGGGAACAGGAAAAGCGCCCGGGCCGTTGGATCGTCGGCGAGAGCCTGCAGCGTGGGAACGAGATAGCACAACGACTTGCCCGAAGCCGTCGGCGTAACGACCACGACATCGTCTCCGGCTCGTACCGCCTCAACTGCCTCCGCCTGGTGCCGATACAGGCTCGTGATGCCGCGCGAGCCCAGGCCGGCAACGATGCGTGGATCGAGCCACGCCGGCATCGGGACGAAATCGGCGGGCCGGGCAGGTATCGTGGCGCGATGTACGACGCCACCCGCCAGAGAGGGCTCGTCCAGAATCTGGGCCAGCACCCGCTCCACGCCTGCCGGCTCGTAGTAGCGCATCGCCTACCTCAAACAGAACGCCCGTGCGAATTGTGGCCACAGTCTAGCAGCGTGTGCAAGCGTGTGTTTCGATTGACACGTCAGCTGCCTACAGCTACGCTTTCCTAGATGCGACGGAACGAAGTCGACGCCTACGCCGAACAGGAGGCCCGAGCCTCTGCCGAGCCTCGCCCTTCGCTTGGGCTATCTCGCCGGCGAATAGCGGTGATGGTCGCGGGGCTGGTCTGCCTGTGGCTGGTAGGCGTTTTCGCCCATCAGGTGGCGGAGGCGGCCACTGCGGCAGATCAGGCCGATGCGATGAGGCTTCGCAACGCCGCCGTCGCGAGCGAGATCGATTCGCTCCAGGCCGAACTCAAGCTGATCCAGCAGCCGGCCTTCGTCGACTTCACGGCGCGGGGGTACATGCTGGGCTCGGCTCGCGAGATCCCTTTCACGATCGATCCGAACGCGCCTCCGCTAGCGTCCGATGCGCCGGGCTCGGCGGGCATCAAGCCCCCGGTCGCACCTGCGCCGGTGAGCCCGCTCGAATCCTGGCTGCAAGTACTCTTCGGCTCGCAGTAGCCGCGCTGCTCGGGTTCCGGCGCATGCCGGCGGCGCTACGCCCGCTTTGGACCTGCTCGATCGCGTCTGACGGGTGCAACAAAGTGCCTCGTCCGCGTCCGGGCCTCATCCGCTACACTACCGCCGCGCCACGGCGGAGTAGCTCAGTGGTAGAGCAGGGGACTCATAAGCCCTTGGTCACAGGTTCAAATCCTGTCTCCGCTACCAACGACCCAGCAAGCGACCCGGGCAGCCGTCCGGGTCGCGCCATCTCCGGAACGGGCCGGCGCACTTGGTGAGACGTCGCCCCGTTCGCCCGGTCCCGCCGAACATCTGCGCCGGCGGCGGAGTCTAGTTCGTGCGGTGCCTCGTCGCGCGGCCCGCGACCGTTGACCCGACCCGGCCTCCCAACTACCCGGCTGAGCAAGCCGAGCAGTCCCCGGGCGTATACTGCGGCGGCCGACCGGCCGGACCGGTCGCCAGATCCGGAGGCTCCGTTACACCTTGAACAGAGGTTTTCTTCGCAACGGGATCGTCATGGTCGTCCTCGTGGCTGCGACCGTCCTGTTGCTCTACATCCTTATCCAGCCCACCCAGCCGAATAGCAAGGTCTACACCGACTACCAGTCGGACGTCCAGTCCGGGCAGGTCAGCAAGGTCGTCCGCGACGGCTCGACGCTGACGGTGACCTTGAGGGACAAGTCGTCCTACACGGTAGAGTCCGACTCTCCCCTCATTGGCGACGCCGCCACGCTGGAAGGCTGGCTCAAGGACGCCGGTGTGCAGAAGCCGTGGCCGTCGTTCGAGGACAAGAAGCCGGCCGATACAGGCTGGATCGTCCTATTGCTAACGACGCTACTCCCGATCGGAGTCATCGTCCTCTTCATCGTCTTCTTCATGCGCCAGGCCCAGGGCACCAACAACCAGGCCCTGAGCTTCGGCAAGAGCCGGGCGCGAATGTTCCTTGGAAACAAGACCGTCGTCACCTTCGCGGACGTGGCAGGCGTCGATGAGGC
>PMBR01000012.1 GCA_003152995.1 Chloroflexota bacterium
CGTCAGCAGGTCGGCGCGCTGACCAAGCGCAAGGTCAAGCTCGAGGTCAAGGAGATCCGCCAGCCGGAGCTCGACGCAGCTTTGGTCGCTGCCAACATCAGCCAGCAGCTGGCTCGCCGAATCGCCTTCAAGAAGGCCATGAAGCAGTCCATTCAGCGGACGATGAAGGCCGGCGCCAAGGGCGTGAAGATCGCCGTCGCGGGCCGCCTCGGCGGGTCCGAGATGGCACGCCGAGAGTGGGACAAGGAAGGCCGAATCCCGCTCGGAACCCTTCGCGCCGACATCAGCTACGCCCAGGTTCACGCCCTCACCACCTACGGTCGGATCGGTGTCAAGGTCTGGATCTACCGCGGCGAGATCGCGGCCGAGAAGCCTCGACGCGAGCCCGTCATGGCCCCGGCCACAATCGGGCAGGGGGTGTAGCCATGTTGATGCCCCGTCGAGTCAAGCACCGCAAGGTCCAGCGCGGCCGGATGTCTGGGATTGCGAAGGGTGGCACGACCGTCGCGTTTGGCGAATTCGGTCTGGCCACCACCGAGCCGGCCTGGATCACCAGCCGTCAGATCGAAGCCGCACGACGCGCGATGACCCGCTCGGTCAAGCGCGGCGGCAAGATCTGGATCCGCGTCTTCCCCGACAAGCCGGCGACCAAGAAGCCGGCTGAGACCCGAATGGGTTCCGGAAAGGGTGCGCCCGACCACTGGGTGGCCGTCGTCAAGCCCGGTCGGATCCTCTTCGAGATGGCCGGTGTCGATCAGGTCGAGGCCGTCGAGGCCATGCGTCTCGCCAGCCACAAGCTTCCGGTCGCCACCAGAGTCATCCTCAAGGAAGGCCTCGCAGATGGACATTGAGAAGGTTCGAGGCTTCTCTGACGGAGAGCTCGAGGAGCAGCTGCGCCAGGCAAAGCAAGACCTCTGGCAGGCGCGCTTCGCGCTCACGACCCGGCAGTTGAAGGACTACAGCACGATCCCAGTAACAAGACGAACGATCGCGCGGATCCTCACCGTGCAGCGCGAGCGCCGCGACGAGCGCTCCCGTACGCAAACGGCGTAGGAGATCACGCGATGACAGGAGCGGCAGTGCAGGGAAAGCGGAAGACCAAGGTCGGCCGTGTAGTCAGCGACAAGATGGACAAGACGATCGTCGTGTCCGTCGAGCGCATGACGCGGCATCCCCTGTACAAGCGGGTAATCCGCTTGACAACCAAATTCAAGGCGCACGACGAGACCAACGAGGCCCACGTCGGCGACACAGTCCTGATCGAAGAGTCGCGGCCGCTGTCCGCCACCAAGCGATGGCGCCTCGTCAGCATCGTGGCCCGAGCCGGTGAAGGCGCTACGTCCGAGCCGATGGTCGAGGACGAAGCTACCGACGAGGCGATCCACGGCGCGGCTCACCCGGGCAAGCACGCGCCGCATGCCGAGCATGCGCCTGAAGGCGAGGCTGCCCGATGATCCAGCAGTACACGCGGTTGCGCGTCGCCGACAACACCGGCGCGCGCACCATCCAGTGCATTCGGGTCATGGGCCGTTCGCAGAAGACAGTTGCCGGCGTCGGCGACGTGATCATCGCCAGCGNNATCAACAACCAGGGCAACCCGCGCGGAACCCGCATCTTCGGCCCCGTTGCCCGTGAGCTGCGGGACCGGAACTACATGAAGATCGTTTCGCTCGCGCCGGAGGTGCTGTGATGGCGTCGGCCAAGAACGCACCCGCCAACAAAGTGCCTGAGATTCGGACCGGCGACACCGTCGTCGTGATGCATGGCAAGGATGCCGGCAAGCGCGGCAAGGTCGAGCGGGTCCTGCGCAACCCGATCGGCGAGACCAAGGCGAAGTCGATGTGGAAGAGGACCGCGACACGTCCTGTGTCGGTCGTCATCTCCGGCATCAACATCGCCAAGCGCCACACCAAGCCGCGCCAGAAGATGCAGAACGATCGCGCTCCGCAGATGCAGCAGGGCGGCATCGTCGACAAGCCGATGCCGATCGACGCCAGCAACGTGATGATCGTCTGCCCGCGCTGCGAGCGAGTCACGCGTGTGAAGCACCAGGCCCTGAGCACCGGCAAGAGTGCCCGCGTGTGCGGCCACTGCAACGAACAGTTGGAGGTGGGCGCGTGAGCGGCAGCCTTCGCCAGCGCTATGCGGACGAGGCCGTCCCGGCGCTGCAGAAGCAGTTCAGCTATACGAACCGAATGCAGATTCCCCGCCTGTCCAAGATCGTGGTCAACATCGGTCTGGGCGAGGCTCTGACGAACCCCAAGGCGGTCGACGCTGCGGTCGGCGACCTCGCCGCTATCACCGGCCAGCATCCGGTGACCACCAAGGCGAAGCGCTCGATCGCCCAGTTCCGACTGCGGACGGGCAACACGATCGGGGCGCGGGTCACGCTGCGCGGCGATCGAATGTGGGACTTCCTGGAAAGGCTGACTCGCATCGCACTACCTCGCATTCGCGACTTCCACGGCGTGCCGGCGAAGTCGTTCGACGGGCGCGGCAACTACTCACTGGGGCTTCGGGAGCA
>PMBR01000022.1 GCA_003152995.1 Chloroflexota bacterium
CGCGGCCGATGGTGTCCTTGACGATCTTCTTGTAGGCGGCCACGAGCTTCTTGAGGTCGTCGACGTTGAGATCGGTGTCCTTGGCGTCCTTGCCGTGCCTCTCCTTGGCGGCGTCGAGAGCCTCGTCGAAGCGGTTGTACTCGACCGTCGAGCCGTCCTTGCCCTTGACCGCGTGGGTTGGGACGTCGAGGACGATGCGGCCGAACATCGAGATGAAGCGGCGGTAGGCGTCCCANNGTGATGGCGATGAGGCCCTGGAGGGTCGTCTCGTTGAGCCCGAGGTTCAGGACGGTGTCCATCATGCCCGGCATCGAGAACTTGGCGCCGGAGCGAACGGAGACCAGGAGCGGGTTCTTCGGATCTCCGAAGCCCTTGCTCGACTGCTGCTCGACGACCTTGACGGCCGCAAGGACATCGTCCCACAGGCCGGCCGGAAGAGCCTTGCCTGCATTGAAGTAGTCGTTGCAGGCCTCGGTGGTGATGGTGAAGCCAGGGGGAGTCGGCAGACCCGCGTTGGTCATCTCCGCCAGGCCGGCGCCCTTGCCGCCCAGCAGATCCTTCATCCCGCCGTTGCCCTCGGCCTTGCCGCCGCCCCACGCGTAGATGTATCGCTTGGCGGCCTTGTAGGTCCTGGTGCCAGAGTCGGCCATAGGGTTGTCTATCTCCTTGGATGCGGGGTCTGGTCGCGCCGCAGGCATCAGGGCCCGAGCGACGGGATCGCACAACGTAGGAGAGATTGTACCTTTGCGCGAAGAGAAGCCTCGCGTCCGAGAGGCACGGCCAGCCGGTACGACGGTCCCGCGGCGGGCGGCCCTTCGGCCTGAAATCGCGGGACTCTCGGCCCGCGGTGCGGCGGTCCGCAAAGCAGGCGGCATTCGGACACGATGGACGGCCCTTCGCGGCGCGACATAGACCGACGGCTTTGCCGTGAGTTCCCATTGAATGACCCCGGGGCGATCAGCCCGGGGCGTTCAGGTCCCCGGGGCGTTCAGATCCCCGGGGCGATCAGACCGCTCGACGCTCGAGCAGCCGTTCGAGTACCCGGGCGACGCCGTCCTCATCATTGCTCGCGGTGGTATGGGAGACCGCCGCAAGGACCTCCGGGTGCGAGTTCGCAACCGCGAAAGCGACACCGGCCCAGGTGAGCAACGGCAGATCGTTGGGCATATCGCCAAAAGCGAGCACCTCGGCCGCATCGATGCCCCGCCCCTGGCAAAGTCGCGCCAGAGAGGTGGCCTTGCTGACGCCGCGCGCGCTGAGTTCGATCGCGGACCGCTCAGGGTTCGAGTGGGTTACCTCGGCCAGCTCGCCCACGGTCTCCCGGGCGACGGCCAGCAGGTCGTCGGCAGTCCACTCGGGGTGGCCGAAGAGCAGCTTGACCGCAGGCGACTCCAGAAGTTGGTGGATGTCCCCCACGGGCGCGTCGAGTTCCAGGTCCCATTGGTGCACCAGGTGCCCCGGCTCGCAGGCGAAGCCTTCCACGGTCTCGACGGCGAAGGTCCCGCCGGGCACCGCCTCGCGCAAGCGCCGCACAACCTCGAGTACCGTCTCGGGCTGCAGTGGTCGAGAGTCGACGATGGACTCGGCGCGGAGATCGTATGTGATCGCTCCGTTGGCGCATATCGCAACCCCATGGTGGTCGGTCATGGCGGCGATAGGTCCCATCCACCGCGGCGGACGGGCCGTGATGAACACGAGCTCGATCCCGGCTCCCTCGAGCCGGTCCAAAGCGTTCCTGCTCCGGCGAGAGACCGTGCCGTCGGATCGCAGGAGAGTGCCATCCAGATCGGTGGCCACGAGGCGAACACGCTCGAACGAATCGGCAGTCGTGCTCGTATTCACCCCGGAGTTCCCGATGGTTCAGTTCGAATACGGCCGAGATTGGTCACGTCGCGCTTGCGCCACGCGCTCTGGCGACGCCCCGGTCCAGCCAGGCGAGCCACGCCTCCAGCCCGGCGCCGGTCGTCGCAGAGACTTCGAGGATCGGCACGTGCGGGTTGAGCAGGTGCACGTCGGCCTCGAACGCGGCACGATCGAAGGACAGGTACGGCGCCAGATCGATCTTGTTGAGCAACAGCAGATCGGCGGCCGTGACCAGATACGGATGCTTGGCGGCTTTGTCGTCGCCTTCGGTGAGGCTGAACAGGCCCACCTTCGCGGTCTGGCCCAGGTCGAAGCCGACCGGGCAGATCAGATTGCCGACGTTCTCGATGAAAAGCAGGTCCACGCCCTCGAGGTCCACCTGGCCCAAAGCCAAACGGACCTGGCCGGCCTCGAGGTGGCACCCCTCGCCCGTCGAGATCTGGATGACTCGGTCGCACCAGCGCGCCAGGCGATCGCCGTCGCGCCGCGTGGCCAGATCGCCGACCAGCACGGCCGGCCGGCGGCGCCCGCTGAGCGCGCGCAGTGTCGTCTCCAGGAGGGCGGTCTTGCCGCTCCCCGGCGCGCCGATGAGATCGATGGCAAAGATGCTCCGGCGCGCCAGCTCAACCCGTACCCCGGCCGCGATCTCGTCGTTTGCCTCGAGAACGCGCTCCGCGATGGGGAGGCGGACGGTTCGCGTCTGTCCGCTCATCTAGGTTTCCTCTTCATCGACCGTCATCGACACCAGATCCAGCTCGTCACCACCGACGGGTGCGGGCGCCGTGTTGCCGCAGGTGCAGTCTACGAAGGGGATCGGGCTCGTCCAGCTTCGACCGCACTCGGGGCACGTGATGGTCCACGGCTGCAGGTCCATCTTCAGGGTGCAGCCCGCGACCGCGGTTTCATGGGTCACGGCCTCCCAGGACATCTGCAATGCCTCCGGCTCGATGCCGCGCAGCGCGCCAACCCGGATTTCGACCTCACGAACCTGCGCGCCGGTTGGCGCGTGACGCAGCACCTGAGCAAGCAACGCTTCGGCAATGGAGAACTCGTGCACGCGGCGCATCCTAGTCCATTTCTGTCAGGCGCAGCGCCCAAATAACCATCGAAACAGAGGTCCCAAACCTGCAGGGCCGAAATGCCCGACTTGAAGGGCCGAACCGCGGGCTTCGAAATAGCGGGCATTGGATAAGCTGCGAGAGTCGAATTACCGCGTACCGGCGCGTATAGCATCCGAGCCACTCTGAAGAGTGGAGGGCATGGCACACATACTCCTGGTTGACGACGATGTCGACGTCGTCGCCCGTAACATCGCCGCCCTGCAGGCCAGTGGTCATGAGATCGCCGCCTGTTCGACCACCGCCGAAGCCGCCGAATCTGTGCGCCGCGAGGTCCCGGACGTGGTGGTGATGGAGGGCATGCTGGACGGGACCCTCGCCGGCTTCGATCTGGCTCGGTCCCTCGCAAACGAATTCCCCGCCCTGCCGCTGATCATGCTGACGCGCGCGGACGAGCACTTCACCGCTCGGGAACTGGCGAGCCAGGATCGCGACGGATGGCTCCCGGTCCAGCGCTATCTCGAAAAGCCGGTTTCGACCGACGTCCTCGTATACGAAGTCGAACACCTGCTACCCGGTGGCCACTGAGCCATGACTTCGCTGATCGCTTTCCTGATCGCCTTCCCAATCGTGGTTGGCACGATCCTGCTGCTGATCACGCGGGCATCGATACGAAATCCGATCGTGCTTGTCGCGAGCGCCGCCATCGCGGCGGCTTCGGTCGCAACGGTCGTGACCTTCGGCAACGGCGACGGTGTCTTCTTCGGATTGCCGGGCGGGATAGTGCCCGGCCAGGCCCTCCTGGCCGCGGAGATCGCGATCACTGCCCTGATCGTCGTCATCGGCCTCATGAATCGGCGCATCCTCGCCCCGATCATGGCCATCGCCCAGCTGGCGATCGCGCTATTCCTCGAGGTCACCGGCCGCATGCCGGAGGCAGACCCGCAGCGGCTCTTCTGGTTCGATCGGCTGTCGATGGTGATGATCCTGGTGATCGGCCTCATCGGCACACTGATTTGCGTGAACGCGATCGGCTACATGCACGACTACCACCGCTCCAACCCGATGATCAAGGGGCGGCGGAACGTCTTCTTCTCGATTCTCTTCATCTTCCTGGCCGGGATGTTCGGGCTCGTTGTCTCCAACTACCTCCCGATGATGCTCGTCTTCTGGGAGATCACGACCGTCTGCTCTTTCCTGCTGATCGGCTACACCAGAACGCCGGAGACGATCGGCTACGCGTTCAAAGCCCTGAACATGAACCTGCTCGGCGGACTCGGCTTCGGGCTCGCGATCGCGTTGCTTGCGGACCAGCATCTGGGCCTCGATTTTGCGAAGCTGATGGCCGGCCCGGCCTCGGGGACGCTTCTGGCCGCTGTTGCGCTCCTGGCCTTTGCCGGCATCACCAAGAGCGCCCAGATGCCGTTCAGCTCGTGGCTCATCGGGGCGATGTACGCCCCCTCCCCCACTTCGGCCCTTCTCCACTCCAGCACGATGGTCAAGGCCGGCGTGTTCCTTCTGCTGCGGCTGTCGCCGGCGATGTCGGGATCCACAGTCGGCTATCTGGTGACCTTCGTCGGACTCGGGACCTTCCTGTTCGTCTCGCTGGTCGCGGTGACCGAGCAGAACACGAAGAAGGTTCTGGCCTACTCGACGATAGGCAGCCTGGGCCTGATCGTCGGCTGCGCCGGCATCGGCACGCCCGAGCTGGCCTGGGTCGGGGTCATGATCATCATCTTCCACGCCCTGGCCAAGGGTCTGCTCTTCCTGGTCGTCGGAACGATCGAGAACAGGCTCTACACCAAGGACATGGAGAACTTCGACACACTCCTGAGCCGCCTGCCCCGCGTCAGCGTGCTGGCCCTCGCCGGCATCGCCGGCATGTTCATCGCCCCGTTTGGAATCGTCGTGGCCAAATGGGCGGCGATCCGTGCCTTCCTGCTTGTGCCCGGTGGACAGGGTGCGGTGATGATCCTGATCATGGCCTTCGGCAGCTCGCTCACGCTCTTCTACTGGGGCAAGTTGCTCATCAAAGTCCTGTCGATGCGCAGTATCAGTGACTACGAGCGCTCCATCGAGCGTCGGATTTCGCGCTACGAGTGGTTCACTGAAGGCGCGCTGGCGGTCGGCGTGATCGCGGTCACTGCGTCCATAGGCCTCATCTCCGACCGGGTCGTAGGCCCTTACGCTCTGTCTGCCTTCGCCGCCGGTCCGCAAACCTTCCTCAACATCGAGCCGGCGATGCTAGTGGTGATGCTGGCCGCGGTCCTGTTCCTGCCGCTCCTCGCCGTCTGGGCGTCCACCCGCAAGTTCGACGCGGCCGACTTCTACACCAGCGGCCGCAGCGCGAACGCGAGCCACGTCATGGGCGCCGCGCTGGGCGGCTCGAAGTCCGTGACCCTTCGCAACTACTACCTGGAGGGTGTCATCAACGGGGCCATGATGTTCCGCGTCGGAACTCTCGCCTGCGGTGCCATCCTGATCGCGATGGTCACCGTCGGAATGGTGGTCCGCTGATGACCCCCGCGGTGTACGGCGTCCTGTTCGTCTTCCTGGCGCCGGTCTTCGGCGGCCTCCTCGCCGGCGTCGACCGACGGGTCTCGGCCCGAATGCAGGGCCGCATTGGTCCGCCACTGCTCCAGCCTTTCTACGACCTCGGCAAGCTCCTTCAGAAGCAGGCCCGCCAGGTCAACCCCGTGGTGGAGCCGCTCCTGCTGGGCCACGTCTTCTTCATGGCCGTCTCCGGAGTGCTGCTGCTGAGCGGCACGGACCTGATCTTCATCGCCTTCGTCTTCGCCCTGGCTGCGCTCTTCCTGGTCCTTGCCGCGGGCTCGGTCAACTCGCCGTACAGCTTCGCCGGAGCCGAGCGCGAGCTCGTCGTCCTGCTCGCGTCGGAGCCGTTCTTCATCCTGATGATGGCAGCGATCTGCAAGGTCACCGGTGCCAGCACCTACGCCGGGGTCCTGGCATCGCCCCAACTCGTGGCCGTGCAGCTACCGGGAGTGCTGCTCGCGTTTCTGCTCGTCGCAACCATCAAGCTGCGCAAATCTCCGTTCGACATCTCCACTTCGCACCACCCCCACCAGGAGCTGGTCAGCGGCCTCACGACGGACATGTCGGGCCGGATGCTGGCCTACGTGGAGCTCGCTCACTGGTACGAGTCGGCGCTGCTCTGCGCGTTCATGGTTCTGCTCTTCAATTGGAGCGTGCCGCTCGGCTTGCTCGCGTTCGCAATCGCATACGCCCTCGAGGTCCTCGTCGACAACTCGACCTCGCGGGCCAAGTGGCAGCTGGTCCTGCGCTCGACATGGGCGGCCACTCTGGTCTTCTCGGGAGGCAACGTGCTCGCTCTATTCCTGTTGAGCAGGTGAACTGATGTCTTTCTTCAGTCGCTCACCCTGGATCCTCCACTACGACGGCTCAAGCTGCAACGGCTGCGACATCGAGGTCCTGGCATGCCTGACGCCGCTGTACGACGTCGAGCGGTTCGGGGTGCTGAATACGGGCAACCCCAAGCATGCGGACATCCTGCTCGTAACCGGCTCCGTGAACGAACGCAATATCGAGATCGTCGAGAACCTGTATCGGCAGATGCCCGACCCCAAGGTCGTCGTGGCGGTAGGCGCTTGCGCTTGCTCCGGCGGCATCTTCGCGCGGGCCTACAACATCCAGGGCGGCATCGACAAGGTCATCCCCGTAGACGTGTACGTGCCGGGCTGCGCGGCGCGGCCCGAGAGCATCATCGACGGCGTGGTGCAGGGGATCGCGGCCCTCGAAGCGAAGCGAAAGAAGACGGCCTGATGGACGGCACGGCTTTCCTCGCCCGCGTCGAGGACTATCACAAGGGCGGCTGGCGTCTGGCGCTGATAAACGTCACGACGGTCCTGCCGGTCGCGGCGGCCCATGGGGCCGCGTCCGCACCGGCCGCAGGAGCCGCGCAGGCCGCAGGATCCGCGCAGGCCGCACGAGCCGCGCCGGCGTCGGCCACGGCCGCGCCGGCCGCAGGAGCTTCGCAGGCCGCCGCTGAAGCTTCGCCCGCCCCGGCAACGACCCCCGGCGACGCGCCTGCCGCGACCGAGACGCCCGGACTCTTCGAGATGGCCTGGGCTTTCGCCCGGGACTGCGAGTTCGAGACGATCCGGGAGCAGATCGCGGCCGGCGACACGGTGCCCAGCATCTCCGAGTTCTTCGGTGCGGCGTTCCTCTACGAGAACGAGATCCGCGAACTGTTCGGCATCAACGTCGAAGGCATCGGCGTGGACCTCAAGGGTCAGCTATACCAGACGGCCACCAAAGTCCCGTTCTCCCACGCCGCCATCAAGGCCCGCCTTGCGGCCGTCGCAGCAGCTGCAGTGAAGCCCTCATGAGGCGCACGACGATCCCGTTCGGGCCGCAGCATCCGGTCCTGCCGGAGCCGCTGGTTCTCGACCTGATCCTCGAGGACGAGAAGGTCATCGACGCGATCCCGACGATCGGCTACATCCACCGCGGCCTCGAGATGATGGTCGAACGTGTGGAGTACACCGAGATGGGCTTCGTGGTGGAGCGCATCTGCGGCATCTGCAGCTTCATGCACGGCATGGGCTACTGCGTCTCGCTCGAAAGCATCATGAACGTCGAAGTGCCCGAGCGAGCCGGCTGGCTGCGTCTCATCTGGGCCGAGATCTCGCGCATCCAGAGCCACCTGCTGTGGCTCGGTCTCGGTGCCGACGCATTCGGGTTCGAGAACCTCTTCATGCACTGCTGGCGGATGCGCGAGCAGATCCTCGATATCTTCGAGAAGACGACCGGCGGCCGAATCATCCATTCGGTCAACCGCATCGGCGGCGTGAAGCGCGACATCTCCGACTCCGAGCTGGCCGCAATCCTGGTGCAGCTGCAAGAGCTCGGCGAAGCATTCAAGACGACGGCTCGAGTCTTCGGGACGGACCCCTCCATCGCCCACCGGCTGGGCGGCGTCGGCGTTCTCTCGATGGAGGACGCCCGTGCGGTGGACGCCGTCGGCCCGATGGCCCGCGCGTCGGGAATTGCGACCGACACCCGCCTCATCGGGGCCAACTTCTACGATCGAATCGAACTCGAACCGGTCACCGAGACCGCCGGCGACTGCCTGGCCCGTGTAGTCGTACGGCTGCGCGAGATCGACCAGTCGATCGATATCGTTCGCCAGGCGATCGAGAAGATGCCCAAGGGCGAAGGCCTGCCCCTCGAGAACAAACCTCGGGGCAATCCCAACGGCGAGGTCTTCACGAGGCTGGAGCAGCCCCGCGGCGAGGTTCTCTACTACGTCAAGGCCAACGGCACCAAGAACCTGGAACGGTTCCGGGCTCGGACGCCGACGTTCGCGAACATTCCCGCCATGATCAAGCTGGTGAAGGGCTGCGACCTCGCGGACGTGCCGAACATCATCCTGACCATCGACCCCTGCATCAGCTGCACGGAGCGCTGAGATGCCCAATCCCCTGAAGCTACCGATGATCCCGAGGGCGTTGCGCAACCTCGTCTCGAAGCCGGCCACGCGGCGCTACCCATTCGAGATCCGCCCGCGCTTCGCCGGAGCGCGCGGCACGATCGAGTTCGACGTTGAAACGTGCAACTACTGCATGCTGTGCGCGCGGCGCTGCCCCGCGGCGGCCATCACCGTCTCCCGCGAAGAGCGCACATGGGCGATCGAGCAGTTGACCTGCATCGCCTGCGGCGTGTGCGTGGACGTCTGCAGCAAGCACAGCCTGAGCATGTCCGTGAACTCCCGTGCGGTTCACCTGCGGTCCGAAGTCGGACCCCAGGGCCAGCGCCCGGGCCACGAGGAGTGGCACAAGCCGGCGCCCGCCGCGACCGACATACCTGCTGTGGCCGGAGTGCCGGCACCGGCCGCCAGCCAGGGCGCCTAAAGCTTCCGAGGCGGCGTCTGTCGGCGCGCCACGCCTGTTGGCGGGCGGCGCCTGTTGGCGGGCCGCGCCCGCTCAGAGCGGCGTGGGGTAGTCTTCGCCCGTGATCCGCCGTCGCCCCGTTTCGTCCCGTTTACTCGTCGCGGCGGCCGCCGTGGTGGTCATCTGTGGCGCAACCCTGGGCGGCCTTGCGACCCTCGGCTCGACGGCGCTCGATAGCACCGACAGTGCGTCCGACGCCGCACTGCCGACGCCGGCCTCGCCGCCCTCGCAGGCCTCGTCTGCCGCGCCGGCCTCGCCGCCGTCACCGCTGTCGTCTGCCGCGCCGCTGTCGTCTGCCGCGCCGGCTTCGCCGATCCCCGCTCCCCTGGCCCGGCTCCTCGATCCCGCCCCGACGGTCTCGCCGGGGGGTTCGCCGTCGCCGATGCCGCTGGTCCCGATCGTGAACTTCTGGTCGACCCAGAGGTCGATCTCGCGCGTCCAGCTCACTGCGCTCTTCGGCGGCAGGAGCGTTTCGCCGGCGAACGGGCCGACGCCCTCCTCAGTGGTCATGGCCGTGAGCGCCGCGGACATCGGGCCGCTCGTCACCTTCTTCGGAGCGGAACCGCACGGGGTCGAGGTGGCCTCGGCGGCACAGGTACGGAGTCTGGTCAAAGGCTCATCGAAGGTGGTCGGCGTCGTTCGCGCCGACGACGTCACGGCCGACGTCCGGGCTCTGGCGATAGACGGCCTGCAGCTGTTCGGCGCCACGCGCATCCACAACCCGCTGATCTGGCCGCTGCTGGTCGACGAGCCGGGAGTCACGTCCTCGTTCCTCGCTACCCCAGAGTGGACGATCGCCGCAGGAGGCGACGTAATGCTCGACAAGGCCGTTTACGCCCAGTCGATCCGGAATCACCTGGGCGTCGACTACGCCTGGAATGGTGGCACCGCCGTAGTCGACCATCACTACTGCTGTGGCTGGGGCGGCAAGCCCCTGGTCGCCGGCAGCCGGACCGGAGATGCCGGCGCGGTCGGGAACCTCTTCCGGAGCGCAGACCTGAGCATCGTCAACCTTGAGTCACCCGAACCCGACAAGTACAGGTACCACGCGACCGGCTTCACCTTCACGGGAGATTCCGAGCTCCTGCTTGGGCTGGCGGACGCAGGCATCGACCTGGCCGGCCTGGCCAACAACCACATCGGCAATGCCGGCCCGAAGGGCGTGCTCGACACGATCAGCCACCTGGACCAGCTCGGGATCGCCCATGCCGGCGCCGGAACCAACCAGGCCACCGCCCGGAAGGCGGCCTGGCTGGCCGCCGGGGGCCTGCAGATCGCCGTACTCGCCTACGACCTCGTCGACCCGAACAGCTACTGGGCGGCATCTGGCCGTGCCGGTTCGGCGGCTTTTTCGTTGCCCGCCGTTCTGCGCGACATCAAGGCGGCCAAAAAGGCCGGGGCGGACATCGTCATCGTCATGCCGCACTGGGGCATCGAGTACACGGACTCGGTGCTGCCGCTGCAGCGCAGCTACGCGGCCCGCATGGTCGCCGCCGGAGCCGACCTGATCCTCGGCAGCCACTCCCACTGGGTCGGACCTTTCGAGCAGGTCGCCCCCGGCCACTTCGCGTTCGACTCGCTCGGGGACCTCGTCTTCGACTGGACTCACGACGAGCGGACCCAGGAGGGCGTCGTGGCCGACCTGACGTACGTGGGCAAGACGCTCGTCCAGATCGACCTCCACCCGACGGTTATCATCGCGGGGCAACCTAACCTGCTCGACCCCAGCGGCGACGGTGACCGGCTGCTCAACGCCATCCGTCGGACCTCGGAACCGAGCCTGCACTGGTGAGCCCGGCCGGCGAGCCGAGGCAGAAGCTACCCGTCCGGGCAGCAGCACATGACCTTCGGCCCGACGCCTTGGGGCGTACTGGGCGTGTGGTTTCCGGCCCGTCACAGGCAGGATTGATTTAACTCATACTGGATCAGGCAACATTCCTGAGAAGAACACCCATTCCGGAGCGAGATGCACCCGATCGTCGCCAGGGCCCAGCTTTCACCCAACGTCACCCGACTCGTCGTAGAAGCTCAGCGCATAGCCGAGATCCGCCAGCCCGGGCAGTTCGTGATCGTTCGTCGCGGGCCGGGCGCGGAGCGCATCCCGCTCACGATCGCGGACGTCGATAGAGCCGCGGGCACGATCACGCTGGTCATCCAGGCGATCGGCAAGAGCACCCACGAGCTGACGTCGCTCGGCGTCGGCGACGCCATCACCGACATCGCCGGGCCGCTCGGCAAGCCGACGGAGCTGCTCGAGAGCGGCCACGCCGTATGCGTCGGTGGCGGCGTCGGCACCGCGGTCGTCCACCCCATCGCTCAGGCGCTCGCGCGGAACGGCGTGAAGGTCACGAGCGTCATCGGCGGGCGATCGAAGGAGTGGGTCATCTACGAGGACGAGCTGCGCGCTGCCGGCGACGTGAGTCGTCTGCACCGACGACGGCAGCTACGGCCGCCATGGCTTCGTGACCGAGGCCCTCAAGGATCTGTGCGAGGCCGGTGGAATCGACGAGGTCTTTGCCGTCGGCCCTGTGCCCATGATGCGAGCCTGCTCCGAGCTGACTCGTCCATACGGCATCAAGACGACGGTCTCGCTCAACTCGATCATGATCGACGGGACGGGCATGTGCGGCGGCTGCCGCGTCTCGATCGACGGCAAGAGCCAGTACGCCTGCTGCGACGGCCCCGAGTTCGACGGCCACAAGGTCGACTTCCGCCAGCTGGCCGATCGGCTGAACACCTACCGGGAATTCGAGCAGGCCACCCTCGAGCGCTGGCAGGCGAGCCATTCCGCACCGCCCGGAATGGCTTTGGCCGACGCCGGCCGGCTGGCTTCGGCTGAATCGGAGGCCCACTGATGGATGACCTGACCCTTTCCGGCCGCGCCGCAGGGAACCGCGAACCGCTTCCCAAGAAGGAGCGGATGAAGATCCTGCGCGGCCAGATGCCCGAGCAGGACGCCATGGCCCGGGCCCGCAACTTCGCCGAGGTGAACCTCGGCTACACCGAGCAGCTGGCCATCATCGAGGCCGACCGCTGCCTGCAGTGCCCCAAGCCCTACTGCATCGACGGTTGCCCGGTCGCGGTCAACATCCCCAACTTCATTCGTCTTCTCGGCGAAGGCAACGTCAAAGGGGCCGCGGACTCGCTCCTCGGCGACAACGCGCTGCCCTGCGTCACCGGCCGGGTCTGCCCCCAGGAGACCCAGTGCGAGCAGGTCTGTCTGCGCGCCAAAACGGGCACGCCGGTCGCAATCGGCTACCTCGAACGCTTCGTGGCGGATTGGGCGATCACCCATACCGACGCCTTCGCGAGCGCCAGACCGCCTTCTTCGGGCAAGAAAGTCGCCATCGTCGGTTCCGGCCCCGCCGGACTGACGGCGGCCGGGGCGCTCACGAAGCGTGGCCACCAGGTCACGATCTTCGAGGCATTCCACGCGGCCGGCGGCGTCCTGATCTACGGCATCCCGGAGTTCCGGCTGCCCAAGGACATCGTCCAGAAGGAAGTCGACCGGCTGGTGGCGGACGGCGTCGTGATCGAGCCGAACTCGATTATCGGCAAGACCTACACCCTGCCGGAGCTGCGCGAGAAGTTCGACGCGGTCTTCGTGGCCGTGGGCGCGGGCCTGCCCGTCTTCATGAATGTCCCCGGCGAGAACCTGAAGGGCGTCTACTCGGCCAATGAGTACCTGACCCGCGTCAACCTGATGGGCGCCTACAACCCCGACTCGGACACGCCCGTTCTGCGCGGTCAGCGCGTGGCGGTCGTGGGCGGCGGCAACGTAGCCATGGACTCCGTCCGAACGGCTCGCCGTCTTGGAGCGGCCGAATCTGTGTGCGTCTACCGACGCTCGCGCGACGAGCTGCCGGCCCGGAGCGAGGAGGTCCACCACGCCGAGCAGGAAGGCGTCCGCTTCGAGTTCCTGACCGCGCCGGTAGAAGTGCTCGGCGACGAGAAGGGCTGGGTCAGCGGGCTAAAGTGCGTGCGCATGGAACTCGGCGAGCCCGATGCCTCCGGCCGCCGCCGCCCGGTCGAGATCCCCGGTTCCGAGTTCATCTTCCCGTGCGACATGGTCGTCGTGGCCATCGGCACGAAGTCGAACCCGCTACTCACCTCCACCTCCCCGGACCTGCGCGTCAACAAATGGGGCTACATCGAGATCGACGACAACCTCCAGACCTCGATGCCGGGCGTCTTCGCCGGCGGCGACATCGTCCGCGGAGCGGCCACGGTCATCCTGGCCATGGGCGACGGCAAAAAAGCCGCGGGGAATATCGACGCTTACTTGCGCGGCGAATTGGCGGCGCCGGCACCGAGCCCGGCCGAGGCTCCGCCGGCCCACTAACCCGACGCCGGCCCACTAACCCGACGCCGGCCCACTAACCCGACGCCGGCCCACTAACCCGACGTCGGCTCACTATCGCGGAGCACACGAGCCACCGCCCGCGACGCATCGCTACGCTCGAGCCTTCGCCAGCCGCTCCATCACGATCGGCTTCACCTGCGAGATGTCGACCCGAATCTGCTCCATCGAGTCGCGGTCGCGGATCGTCGCTTTGCCGTCCTCGAGCGAGTCCACATCGATCGTGACGCACCACGGCGTGCNNACGATCTCGTCGCGCTTCTTGAGCAGCGGCAGGACCGCCACCTTGTACGGCGCCAGTTCGGCGTTGAAACCCAGGACGACGCGCTTCTCGCCCCGAACCTCTTCCTCGCGATAGGCGTCGATAAGGAACGTGAAGGCCGCGCGGTCGCCGCCGGCAGACGTTTCGACGATCCAGGGCACGTACTTCTCTTCGGTCGCCGGGTCGAAGTACTCCAGGCTCTCGCCGGTGGCCGCCTGGTGCCGGCCGAGGTCCCAGTCG
>PMBR01000039.1 GCA_003152995.1 Chloroflexota bacterium
ACGGCGATCTTCGTCACGCCCTCCTTGTCCAGCCGGAAGACGACGCGCCGCTGCAGGACGGAGGTCGAGTTGTAGAAGTGGACGATCGCCCGCTTCGCGCCCTCGAGGCACTCGTACGTCCGCTCGATCAGCTCGCGGCGGCACTGAGTCAGGACCTGGATCGTGACGTCGTCGGGGATCAGATCTTCGTCGATCAGCTGACGGATGAAGTCGTAGTCGGGCTGCGACGCCGACGGGAAGCCGACCTNNACCTCGATCTCCTTGAAGCCCATGCCTACGAGCGCGTTGAACATTTGCAGCTTGCGGGCCGGGTCCATCGGGTCGATGAGGGCCTGGTTGCCGTCCCGCAGGTCCACCGAGCACCAGATCGGGGCGTGCTCTATCTGGCGGTTCGGCCACTCCCGATCGTGGACCCGAAGCGGGAGGGGGCGGAATGGTGTGTATTTTTCGACCGGCATCTTCCTCGGGCTGGCGGACTGGGGAGGCATCTGAGATTCCTTCTGACTCTGGCGGTCTTGATTCTGTCGGGTCCGCGTTCGTCGCCGCGGGCTGGGCGCGGGTTGTCGGGGGAAACAAAAACCTCCTGCGCTGGCGCAGGAGGCGATCGGCGAGCACCGCGACGGGCGCTCGCCTCAGGTAAGGAGCAGGCTGCTGTCGAATCGATTCCAGTTCATCGTGCGGCACAGTGTAGCCTTTGGCACCGCACAAGGGAATCAGCAGTTGCATGAGAAGAAAGTCGGGGCCGGCTCCGGTCCCGATCCGTCGAGTCCGGCGAACCAATCGATCGACGCCGGCCGTCTCGACAACATGAGTGACACAACCATCCCCGGGCGACGCCCTTCAGTTGGCTCATGGCACCGCTCCCGCTGGGACCTGCTGACGGTCGTTCCGTTGGCCCTTCTCGTCCTCGCCGTAGTGGCCGTGGTGCATCCGCCGCAGTCAGGTCCACTGGCGCTGGCATTCATGCTGGAAGAGCACATCTTCATCGCAGCGCTCGCGATCCTGACTCCGATCGCGCTGCTGGCGCGGGCACGCGTGCTTGGAGTGGCGCTGATTGTCGTCGTGGTCACCGGCGGCGCATCCTTCGGCTCGGAGTGGATCTCTCTGCCCGGGAGCGGCGCCTCTCGCCACGACCTCTCGGTGATGACGTGGAACCTGGACCACGGGCTGCGCACGCCCGCCGAGACCGCGGCTGAGCTCCAGGGCATGACCGTCGACGTGATAGCCCTGCAGGAGCTCGAGCCCGATGCATCGGCTGCGATCGAGGCAAACCTGACGACCGCGGCCGGCTATCCCTACCGGGCGATGGCACCGCGTTTGGGCGCCGACGGACTGGCGATCCTCAGCCGCTATCCGATCGAGAGCATCGAGTCGCCGGATAATCCGCCCTATCTAGAGCTGATCGTGGACACGCCGCGGGGCCCGGTGCGAGTGATCGACGCCCACCCGACGCACGGCGAGATCGACAAGGCCTCGCGGCTGCGGCTCCCGGTCGACTTCGATCCGACCGACCGCAGTGCCGCTATCGCATCGGTGCGGGTACCGATAGACGCCGCTCTCAGCCGTGGCGAGCGCCTTCTGGTGCTGGGCGACTTCAACACCGCCTCTACCGACCCCGAGAACCGCGTCCTCACCAAGGGGCTTCGGGATACCCACGTCGAAGTCGGTGAAGGGCCGGGGTGGACATGGCGCCCCGGCCGCCTGACCGTCCTGCCGTTCGGCTTGCTGCGGATAGACCGCCAGCTGACCGCAGGCGCCATCGTCCCGGCTTCCACTTCGGTCGACTGCTCGCTTCCCGGCGACCACTGCCGCCTCTTCGGGACTTACGAGATCGACCGCTGAGAGAGGACGGCAACCGCCCCGGCAGTCTGTTCGGCAACTCTCCTCTGTCGTGTAGCCCCGGCGCCGCTTCGTTGCCCGGCCACGGTTGCGGAAACCGCTGATGGAGGAGGGATTGCGTTGTACCCTTTGGCACGGGGCCGTCAGGGGCCCACAACGGATTGCGGTACTCGAGAGCCGCGGCTTAGGACGGCAGCATCACCGCAGACCTAGGCTCTTCATCAACGTGATCGAGTCGCCTGCCTGAGAGACGCTCGAGAAGGGATCGGCCGGCTCAAGCAGCTTGCGCCAGGGGCGGCCCCGAGCAATCAGTCACCGCACCGCCGCCGCGGCGGCGAGAGGACAGGAGCATCACGTGAGCGACTCCCTAATCATCGACGACAAGCCATCATCGGCCCAGGCGGGCGCCGCGCTGGAAGTCGCCCCGGACGCGGCTGCCGGTCCGGACGCCCTGACCCTCACTCCGCCTGCGCCGGTGGCCGCGGTCGCGCCCGATCAGGCCGCCACCGCGGTCAAGCTCGATCTGGCAACCGTTTCCAAGCTCGACGGAATGGTCGACGGGTACCTCGACAAGATTTCCTCGCTCGATCCGCAGAGCGCCGCGTTCGCGGGACGCATCGACGACATTCGGAACCTCGGAGACGCGGACATCAGGGCGTCCGCGGCCGTCTCTTCTCGGCTCCTCGACAAGCCGGTCGCGGCAATGAAGCAGGGCGGCCTCACCGAGGCCTCGACGGTCGGGCGCTCGCTTCAGCAGCTCCGCCACCAGGTCGAGGACCTGGACCCGTCCCACCAGGGCGACCTGCTCTCGCCCCACAAGCTCCTGGGCTTGATCCCCTTCGGCGACAGGCTTCGCGACTATTTCAGCAAGTACCAGTCCAGCCAGAGCCACATCAACGGGATCATCACCGCGCTGTACCACGGGCAGAACGAGCTCCAGAAAGACAACGCCGACATCGAGCAGGAAAAGGCGAACCTCTGGGCGATCATGGAGCGCCTGCGTCAGTACATCTACCTGGGCCAGAAGCTCGATGCCGGTCTCACGGCAAAGATCGCGCAGATCGAGGCGACCGACCCCGACCGGGCGAAGCTACTCAGAGAGGACATGCTCTTCTCGGTCCGCCAGAAGGTCCAGGACCTGTTCACGCAGCTGGCCGTGAGCGTCCAGGGGTACCTCGCGCTCGACGTCATCCGGAAGAACAACATCGAGCTCATCAAGGGCGTCGACCGAGCCACGACCACGACCGTCTCCGCGCTGCGGACCGCGGTCATCGTCGCCCAGGCCCTGTCCGATCAGAAGCTCGTCCTGGACCAGATCACGGCCCTGAACACGACGACCTCGAATCTGATCGAGAGCACCTCGGTCATGCTCCGGCAGCAGTCCGGCGCCATCAACGAGCAGGCCGCTGCGTCGACGATCGACCTGGCCAAGCTGCAAGCCGCCTTCGACAACATCTACTCGACGATGGACGAGATCGACAGCTTCAAGCTCAAGGCGCTCGACAACATGTCCAAGACGGTCGACGCCCTCTCGACCCAGGTCCAGAAGTCGCACGCGTACATCGACCGCGCCCACACGCAGGACCGGGGCCCGTCCGATCTCGAGCGACGCTGAAAGCTCGTCAAGCGGAGGCTGCGCCACCGGCCAAGTGGCGCGGGTCCAGTTCTGGTTTCGCGGCGGGTCACCGAGTGAATGCGGGCCGTCAGCGGCCGCCCGGCATCGCTCGTCGCGGGCCGACGGAATGCTAGTCTTGCCTCGATCGCAGCGACGAAGGGACGCAATGTCAGATATTTCGCCCGTTTACACCGAAATGCGCGACACATTGCTCGCGGTCTCACCCGAGACCAGCTCCATGGCGCCAACGGACGATCTGCGGCGTGTTTACGGCGTTCTCATCGACATCGGTTTCGAGGTGCTCTTCACCGTTGCGGCGTACGCGGACGGCACCACGAGCGTCTACAACGGCAACGGTGGCGGCTCTGCCGGCCTGGGCGATGTCGCCGACCTGGCCATGATGAGCCGGGCGATGATTCGTTCTGTCGAGGCCAATCTGGATGAATTCAAGCCGGTCGAGTCGACGCCGCTGCCGGCGTTCGGGCGAGTCCGCTTCACCGTCCTGACCTATGACGGCCGGCTGGGCGTCAACGCGGACGGGGCAGCGCTGATCAAAGGGCAGCACAAGCTGTCCAAGCCATTTGCCGCGGCGATGACGATCATGGAGCGAGCCCGACAGTTGACTGCCGCGAAGGCGAAAGGGGCCGAAGCCGGCGAGTCCTGAGGCATCGAGCCGGCACCGTGGCCTACGTCAGTAGTCGAGGCCGCCTACGCCAGTGGTCGACCCGCCGCGGAGCGCGTGGCGCCCTCCCGGGGAGGAAATTGGCTCCGGCGGGCGGGACCCGGGCGCCTACTGAATTCCGGACGACCCGCGACTGAGATAGCGCTCCCCTGCCCCACCCGCTCACGCGAATGGCTTGCAGGCGCGCTCCTGGAATGCGTCATCTGCCACCAGATCGTCCCGCGTCAATCCCCGACTCAACGCCATTGCGGAGATTGTCGAAAGGCTCGCAAGCGCAGGCAGAGCCGTGAGGCCGTGGCACGCCAGCGGCGAAATGCTCGTTGAGCCGTGGTGGGACGTCGACAAGTGAACGTCTAGCTCGCGGCCCCATACGAGCCCGCCAGCAGGACGCCGTGCGGCATGACCAGGAAGCCGTCGCCGTTCCAGGCCCCTATGGGATTGCCGCCGGTCCAGGCGATCGACGTCCAGTGCTGGCCGTCGTAGCTCAACCAGGCCTGCTTGCCGCCGTACTTCACGGCAACGAAATACGTGCCGTTGGCGCCGATCACGCCATCCTCGCCGTTGGTGCATTCGCCCTGGCAGGTAGTCGGGCCCAGCGGACCGTAGTTCGTGTCCTCGTGCCAGGTCTGTCCGCCATCACTCGAGTACGCGATCCCGGTCGCGCCCGGAGCGGCACTGTAGGCGTCCGTGTGGAGGATCATCCCGTCCCGGCCGAAGTCGATGTAGTCGGCGTCGAGGCCGCTGGCGCTGTAGCCACCGGCGCTCTTCGTCCACGTCTTGCCATCGCCCGAGAGCCACATCTCGCCAGGAGTCGAGACGCTCGAGACGAGCCTCATGCCGGTACTGGTGGTCCCCGGCCCGGTGCCGCCCATCAGATAGAAGCGCCCGGCATGGGTTTGCACATGGGGCGGCTCGTCGCCGATCTGGGCCGAGGCAAGACCGGGGCTCACGTTCTCAGCCGTCCAGTTCAGGCCGTCGGTCGAGAACTCGATCTGGAAGCTCCCGTACTGGCCCTTCCCGGTGCCTTGCATGATCTCCACCGTCGCGACGATACCGGAGCTGGTGCCCGCGATCGAGACCAGGCTCCCCGGGAGATTGGGCCGGCCCAGCTTCGTCCAGTTCCGGCCATCGGAGCTTGACCAGGCCGAACCCAGCATCCAGCCGTCCGCCGCGTTCCCGTCGAAGCCGATGGCGACGAGTCCGGCCGGCGCGACGGAGATTCTGGCCCCGTCGTCGCTGATACCTCGTACCGCGGTCCAGGTCGTTCCGTCGGCCGAGATCCACAGACCCGGTGAGGGGTCGGCGACGTAGTGCATGAGCGATGCCGCGGCGACGTAGCCGCCGCTCCATTGCAGGACCTGGCCGATGCCACTGAGCGGCGTCCCAGCGGAGGTCCATCTGAAGCTACTCCAGCCACTGGCGACGCCCGCCGTCGTGAAGCCTGAAGCGATCATCGTGGCGCCGGGCGATCGAACGGGGCCGGAGGTCGGCGAGACGGCGACGGACGGCGAGGCAGAAGCGCTGACCGACGAAGCCGGCGTCGCCGACGCGCTGGGCGCCGGTGGCGTGGAGCAGCCCGAACTCGCCCCGGCCAGAACGGAGCCGCCCGCGCTGCCGCAAGCGGCCACCGAAGCAGACGCGCCGGCCGATCCAGACGCCGCCGGACCAGCCGGCCCGATCGAGACCACGAAACCTGCCAGGGCGATCGCCAAGATCACCGCGACAGCCACTCCCAGAGTGGCCAGGAAGCGCGATCTGCCTGGCACCCGGCTTCTACCAAACGATGAGGACATCTTGTTCCGCCCCGTCTCTGTGACCTCGCTGGCGTAGTCGTAGAGCGAGTCCGGAACTCGAGTGTCCACCGATGTGGAGATGCGCCGGAAGCGTTGTTCCAGATCCCGATCTTCGTAGCCGTTCATGGGCGCACCTCTCCGGCCTGCCGGTCCAGCTGCTGGCGCAGCGAGCGCATCGCGTAGTGGAGCCTCGACTTGACCGTACCAAGCGGCAAACCCAGCCGATCGGCGATCTGGTCGAGTGGCATGTCCCGCCAGAAGCGGAGCCCAACCACGATCTGTTGATCGGGCGGAAGGCTCCGAATCAGGCGACCCAGCTCGTCACGAGCGAGCGCGTCTCGGAACGGATCGCCGGGGCTGTGGCCGGCGATCGTCTCGTCGAGCTGCAGGCCGCGATGCTTGCCGCGCCTGCGCAGTCGGTCGTGGCAGACGTTGGCGACGATCCGGTCGAACCCTGCCCC
>PMBR01000118.1 GCA_003152995.1 Chloroflexota bacterium
AAGCTCGACTCGAAATGGCTGTTGAGATACGCGAGTTCGAGGGCATAGGAAGCCTCGGAGGCGTCGTCGTCGTCAATGCCCACGGCCTTGACCAGCTCGAGCTTGCCCTGGGTAAGCGTGCCGGTCTTGTCTGTACACAGGACCGTGACGCTGCCCAGGTTCTGGATCGCCGGCAGGCGCTTGACCAGGACTCCGTGCGCGCTTAGGGCTCGCGCGCCGCGGGTCAGGTTGAGGGTGATGATCGCCGGAAGCAACTCGGGCGTCAGTCCGACGGCGAGGGCGATGGAAAAGAGCAGCGCGTCATATAGCGGTCGCCCCAGAGCGACGTTGATGGCGAATACGCCGACGACGAGGATCAGAGTCACCCGGCCGATCAGGAGGCCGAAAGCTCGGACGCCGTGTTGGAAATCGGTTTCGGGCGCGCGCTCGGCCAGGCGGTGCGCGATGGTCCCGTAGCTCGTGCGAGGGCCCGTGGCCGTCACGACCGCTTTGCCGTTGCCGCTCACGACACTCGTACCGAAGAATGCGAGCCCGGCCCGATCCGCATCCTTCTGCGGATCAAGGTCGCCGGGCATCGGGTTCTTGAGCGAGGCGGCCGACTCGCCGGTCAGCGACGACTCGTCCACGAAGAGGTGATTGGCCTCGAGCATGCGGGCGTCGGCGGGCACGATGTCGCCGGCGCCCAGAACGACCACATCACCTCGAACGACGTCGGCGATGAGGATGTCCTGCTGCTTGCCATCCCGAATCACAGTCGCGCGAAGCGCCAGCCGAGCCTGTAGAGCGGCCACGGCGGCCTCCGAACGTGCCTCCTGGACGAAGCCCAGGAGCGCGCTCATCGCGACAATGGCAAGGATGATCCCTGCCTCGACGCGATCGCCGACGGCCAGGCTGATCACGCTGGCGGCGACGAGGATCAGGACCAACGGGCTGGCGAACTGGCTCACGAGGACTGCCAGAGGGCCGCGACGGCCCTCGGTGCCCAATGAGTTGGGCCCGTCCTGGCGAAGTCGTTGTGCCGCCTCGGCCGAGGTGAGCCCGCCAGAACCTGCCGACTCGTCCGGCGGGGCCGGAACTGGGCTGGCGGGAGCGGGCTTGCTGGTCATGTAGTCCGGATGCTACCCGTTTCGCGCATTCCCGCGTCTACAGGCTCATTGCACGATGCGCGGCGTGGTCGGGAATGTCCATCCCGCGAGAAGCGGCGCCACCGGGACCGCAATTCGTCCACATGTTAGGAACACAATCGTGCGCAATCGGCGAGCGGAGACCCTGCGTTTTTGACACGCTTCTCGAACGCCCGGGTGCCCTGGGGAGAAGGGACCGTCACGCCCGAGGGAGGAGTCCATAGGTCGCAGGAGGAGCGCTAATGGCCGCTGCCGTCGAGTACGTCCGGAGCATGTTCCAGTGGACCGTCAAACGGGAAGGCATCATCGCGCCTGACGAGCGGCCGCCGGCCGCTCAATCGGTGGCACTGGGCGTCCAGCACATCTTCGCGATGTTCGGAGCGACGGTTCTCGCGCCCGTCATCATGGGCTTCAATCCGAACACGGCGATCTTCTTCTCGGGCATCGGAACGCTGATCTTCTTCGTCTTCGTCCGCGGGAAGGTGCCGAGCTACCTTGGCTCGAGCTTCTCGTTCATCGCGGTGGTCGTCATGGCGACCGGCTACTCGGGCACGGGGCCGAACCTCAACATTGCCGTCGCTCTGGGCGGCATCATCGCCTGCGGTGCGGTCTACGCCGTCGTCGGCCTGATTGTCATGGCCGTCGGCTACAAGTGGGTCGAGTTCCTGATGCCCCCGGTCGTAACCGGCGCCGTTGTGGCGGTCATCGGCCTCAACCTCGCCCCTGCCGCGATCAATTACATGATCGGCTACGCCAAGGTGGCCGATAACTTCGGCATCCTGGTCGGCCTGCTGACGGCACTCTTCATCGCCATCGTCGCCGTCTATGCCCCCGGGATGCTGCGCCGTCTGCCGATCCTCCTGGGCGGCGTCTTCGGCTACGTCCTCTACTTCGTGCTCTCCAACGTGCTCAACCTGGGCGGCACGCACATCGACTTCAACGCAGTTACCAGTGCGCCGCTCCTCGGCTGGCCGACGCTCACGACCCCGGTCCTCGACTCCCACGCTCTCACGCTCATCGTCCCGGTGGCCATCGTGCTCGTGGCCGAAAACCTGGGCCACGTCAAGGCAGTTGCCGCAATGACCGGTCGCGACCTTAACCCCTACATCGGCCGGGCCTTCCTCGCCGACGGCGTCGCGACGATGGTCGCCGGCTCCGGCGGCGGCACCGGCGTCACGACATACGCCGAGAACATCGGCGTCATGGCCGTGACCAAGATCTACTCGAGCCTGGTGTTCGTCATCGCCGCCTGCGTCGCCATCGCACTGGGCTTCTCGCCCATGTTCGGTGCGCTTGTCCTTTCGATCCCGCAGCCGGTTCTCGGTGGCATGGCGGTCGTCCTGTTCGGCCTGATCGCAACCACCGGTATTCGCATCTGCGTCGAGAACAAGGTCGACTTCACCGACAACAAGAACTTCATCACGATGGCGGTAGCCCTGACGCTGGGCGCGGGCAACCTGGCCATCACCTCCGGCGACTTCTCGATGGGCGGCATCGGCACCGCGTGCATCGCCGCCATCCTCGTCTACCAGATCCTCAACAAGTTCGGGATGGGCAACAAGGCGGACGCGCAGATCGCCTGACCCAGGTTCCCCCGCAGAAACGAAGCGGGCGGCCCCGGCTTTCGCGCAGTGCGAGTGCCGTAGGGCCGCCCGCTTCTCTTTGGCGAGGAACGTCCCGGGTTACCCCGCCCGGCCGGTCCCGAACTGGCGGTCGCCTGCGTCTCCGAGGCCCGGCATGATGTAGCCGTGCTCGTTGAGTTGCCGGTCCACTGCCGCGCAGTAGATCTCGACATCGGGGTGGGCGCCGGTGACGGCATCGACGCCCTCGGGCGCCACGATCAGGTTCACGAGCTTGATCCGCGTCGCGCCCCAACGCTTCAGGACCTCGATCGCGGCCGTGGCGGAGCCGCCCGTGGCGAGCATCGGGTCGAGGATCAGGCAAAGGTCCACCGTCGCTGAATCCGGCAGCTTGTTGTAGTACTCGACCGGTCGCAGGGTGCGTTCGTCGCGGAAGAGGCCGAGGTGCCAGACCTCCGCAGTGGGCATCAGTTCGAGCATGGCGTCGACCATGCCCAGGCCTGCCCGAAGGATCGGCACTAGACCGATGCGTACGCCCAGCTCATGGGCGTCGGTCGTCTCGATGGGCGTGTTGACGGTGCGAGGACGGACCTCGACGTCCGCCAGGGCTTCGTAGCCGAGAAGCCAGGACAGCTCCCGGACGACCTCGCGGAATTTTTTGGGCTCAGTCCTCTCGTCGCGCAAGATCCGCAGCTTATGAAGGATTGCGGGATGCCGCGACACGTGAAGCGTCGGCCAGGCCGCGTCACGGATCGGCAATGGTGACGGATCAGGCACTAGGTGTCTCCTCCAGATTCGAGCCTGGGCGCTGTTGGGGCAATCGTACGTGGACGCGGCGGGGAGCGCCGGGCGCGCCGGCAGGGATGGGGCGGGCCTCACTACGAAGATCCTCAGGGCCGAGCCTCACTCTGCCTCCAGAGAACGGCGACCGATCGATCGACGGACGCCCCTGAGGCCGCGGCCAAACTCCGACCAACCGTTGGCCAGAACCTGGCGGACGTCGCCCCACGTCCGCGCTCCGAGCAACGGCAGCGTGGCGAGCATGATGCTCAGGCCGCCGTACCAGAGCGCCGGCAGAGCCAGCATCGCAGTAACCGGCACGGTCCAGCGGTGGTTCGTGCGGGCGCCCCACACGACCAGAGCCACGGCCACCGGGAAGCGGATCACGAATGGGATCGGAACCGCGGCCCAGGTCCCGTTCTTGCCGGCGTTGGACAGCAGGACGTCACGCCACTGCAGCCACAGATTCGGCTGGATGGCTGCCGAAACCGCCACGACCGCGACCGTCGCACTCACGGCGATGGCAAGCGAACGCCATTCCCGGCGGATCGCGAACCAGAGCAGGCCGACGCCCGGCGTGACCTTCGTCAGCAAAACGAATGCCCAGGTCGCCGGCCAGCGGAACCCCACGACGATGGCCAGCGCTATCAGCAGCTCGATGTTGCCGCCCCAGATCTCCATCAGGCCGAAGAAGACGAGGCCCAGCAGGATCAGTCGAGGGCCGGTCAGGTAGACCATCGCGGCCATCAGGATCGCCGCCCAGAGGCCCATGAAGAGCTGCCATGGCAGCAGTCGAATCGGCTCCATGATCTGCAGGAAGGCCGGCGAGTAGGGATAGGCGATCTGCTCGCCCCAGATCGAGTGAAGATACGGATTCGCGATGTCCGGAACCCAGTAGCACCGCGCGTCCATGCCCGAGCCCGCCAGACGGCCCCACGGTTCGGCGAAGTAGACGATGCCGAGCCACGCGACGGCGAGAGCGATCAGTCCGGCGACTATCACAACCGGCACCTGGCGTCCGCCGAGCGCTACCGTACGCTCGTTCGAGATCCTCAGTTCCTTCTCCTCTGCGCTCGCTCCGGCCCCGCCGGCCATGCTAGCACCGGGGTCGAGTCGGTCGGGTCAACGCCCTGAGCCCGGACCCGGCACAGCAAGGGCGGCCAGCAGCCGAGTGCTCGAGGTGGAACCGGCGGAGCGCTCGGCGACGGCGCCTCGGCCGAACCGTCCGGCCTCGTCGCCGCGTCCATCGGGTCCCAGCAGGCTCCCCCATCCTTCGCCGGCAAGACGCTCCAGCGCCGCGCTCGCGGCTCGCAGCGTCCGCGCTGCCAGATCAGCGGCATCTCCGTGCAACGATCCGTCGCCCAGGGCCGCCCGAAGGGCCTCGGCCGTCGAAGCGGCCGCTCGCAGGTCCGCGGCAGATTCGGCGACGCTCCCAGCGTCCCTGCCTCGAACCACGAGTGACGCCGCGGCTCCCGACAGCGCCGTCACCAGCGCCGACACGCGGTCAGGCCGCTGCCCGTCGGCGCGTGGCCCGCCGATCACCAGACGATGGCCCGGGAAGACCAGGCGCCGCAACCAGGCCTGTACCAGGAGCGAGCGGGCGTCGCCGTCGCCTGCCACCCAATCGGGCACGGCGCCCAACAACAGCCGGTCCACAGGAAGACCGTCGGCAAGCGCCAGCTCCACGCCGAGAGCCTGGAGCGCCAGGGCCCGCCCGGCACGCGTCGCCGCGTCCGAGGGAATGCCACTCGCCACGTCCGCGCCGAGCGCCAGCGGGCCGGGACCAATCACCACGCCGCAGCCCGACCGGGCCTGGAGCCGGTGCGCAAAGGCGTGGTCGGCAAGCGCCCGCTCCGGATCGACGTTGTCCTCGACAATCTCGCGTATCGGATCGGCCTCTACGAAGTCGATCCGCTCGAACGCCGCCACCACGGCCTGCTCGGGCGCGGCAAATGCGGACGTCACCGTCATCAGGCCGGCGTAGCAGCCACGCTCTGCGGCCGCTTCGTCGGCCGCTTTCCGCAGCGACGCCAGACCTCGCTGGCTGCCGGCCGGGACGAGACCGCGGTCGACACGCTGCGGGACGTCCAGCCGCCGCCGCGACCCGAGCCTCCGACCGGCGGCTCGACCGCCGGACCCGCGACCGCCGGACACGCGACCGCCGGATACGTTGCCGCCGGACACGTTGCCGCTCCCCTCCCCGACCGGGCGTCCCTCGACCTCGAATAGTCCGGGGGTCTCCAGGCCCGCGTTCCTCCGGGCCTCGGCGAATTCCCAGCTGGCGGGCACACGAACCTGAACGACGTCGGCGCCCTCTCCGATCAGCGCCTTCGTCTCGACCGCCGCAGGACCCAGCTCGGCGGCACGGAGGGGCACGCACAGGCGCGGCTCGCCGGCCAGCCCGAGGACGTCGCGCATGTCCCGAGCCGCGGTCTTGTTGGCGTCGAACCGGGCCAGCGCCCCGGCCACCAGCGCAGCCGCATGCGCCTCTGCGGCGGCCAGTCGTTCGGGTCGATCCAGCAACTCCGCTTCGAGCCCGAGGTCTATTGCGCCCGCCGCCACCTCGACCCCCAGCTCGCGGGCGGGAAGGTCGTACTCGAGAAGTGCCACCGCAAACGGCAGGATCACGCCCCGCGCCAGCCGCCCTCGGTCCGAGCCGCAGTATCGCTCGGCCGTCGACGCGGCCAGGGGGTGTCCATCTCGATCGAGCCCATCGACGCCGAGCATCCGCAGCATCGCCCGCTCTTGCGCGATCGTCGCCAATCGGCCGGCTGTGCGGGAGAGCGCCGCGGCCAGTTCGGCGGCCTGCCGGCGGACCCGCTCACCGTCGCTCGAGATGCTACCGCTCACCGATCACCGTCCTGTCGAGTCTCCCGTGGACGACCAGCGTACCGCTTCATGCGCGGCCCGGCGACGCCATCCGAGCCGGGGCCTGGTTCGAATGACCGTTCATCCTCGTGTTCGAGACCATGAACTCCCCTTTCGACGCGCCTCAAGACGCCACACTCGGGGGCCGATTCCTAATCGGACGTGCTGTGTCCGGCGCCAGGCAGCCGATGCCTCTCGCCAGGTCGTCGGTGCCTTGCGACCTGCAAGCTGTCTGGACGGTCCGTACGTCCGTCGGCGCTCGCCGCACCACGCGCGTCCGAACGAGGCGGTCGCGAGATGATGTCTTGTATCGAGAGAAAACCGGCCGTTCACGATCAAGTCCTCGTCGAAGCCGAGCTCGGCGGGAGGGTGGTCGGGTTGCGCGCCGTCATCGTCAACGTCATGCAGACGACGCTGTGGCTGGGCCTCGTTCGGCCGGATCCGTCGTTGGAGCGGCTGCGGCCCGATCAGCCACTTCACCTGACGTTCAGGTACAGCGGGGCTGCGATGGTCGCGGCCTCCACATTCCTGAGCCATCTGGGGGCGAGCCGCTCGCGCCTGTTTTCGATCGAGTGGCCCACGGACCTGCAACTCATCCAACGGCGAGCCTACCTTCGCCTGGATGCCGATTGCCCGATTCAGTACACGGTGGTGAGCCAGGGCAACTCAGGCAGCGCCGGGCGAACAGGTCGAGGTCTGACTCGGAACATCAGCGCGGGAGGGCTCCAGTTCAGGATTCGCGCGGCCCTCGACGAACCGGTGGAACCGGGCGACGAACTCGAGATATACATTGCCCTCGGATCCCACGGCGTCGCCGCGGAGGCCGAGGTGATACGCGTCGACGATGCGGAGGAATTGGGGGCCGCCGGGAAGCCGAGGCCGGCTGCGCACGGGAAGGGTCCGACGGCGCTGATCGCCGTGCGTTTCACGTCGATCTCGGAAGGGGCGCAGGACCGGATAGTGCGCCACATCTTCTCGCTGCAGCGAAAGCGGCGACGGCAGCCGCAGGATCAGGTGGCGTCGAACTGGCCGGGTGGGGGCAGATAGGCCCTCAGAACTCGGCGCTAATCCTCAGCCGCGCGGTGGTACACGCCGGCCACCCTGACCATCACGGCTTCGCGCAGGAGCGCCGCCAGCGCAGCGGCGCAATCGGGAACATCGGGCTCCGAGTCCATGTCCGCCCAGAAGACATACTCCCAGCGGACGCCCCGGCTGGGCCGCGACTCCAGGCGCGAAAGGTTGATCCTGCGCTCGGCGAAGCAACCGAGACACCGGTACAGGCTGCCGGGCACGTTCCGCACGGCCCAGACGAGGGTCGTCTTCAACGGCCCTGCCAGTGTCGCCGGGACCAACCACGAATCGGGCAGAGGATCGCGAGTCAGGACGGCGAATCGGGTCCGGTTTGCGGCGCCCGTTTGGATATCGTCCGCCAGGACCTCGAGGCCGTACAGCGGCGCAACGCGCGCCGAGGCAACGGCGGCGGCGCCCATCTCGACCTTGTCCGCGATCGACTTGGCGGCACCCGCGGTGTTGTAGCTGGTCATCACCGACCACGGTCGGGATCGAAGGAACTCGTCGGCCTGGTCCAGAGCCTGGGCGATGCTGTACACCCGCTCGATCTGGTCGAGAGTCTGGCCCGGCATCGCCAACAGGGCCAGCCGGACCGGCACCGTCACTTCGGCCGCGATCCGGATCTCGTCGAACTTGAAGAGGAGGTCGTAGATCTCGCGCACGCTGCCGCCGGCCGACCGTTCGATCGGGACGACGCCGGCATCGACCGATCCTTCGTGGACGGCCTCGAAGACGGCCCGCCACGTCGGCAGCGCCACGGCCTCGGCGGAGACGAACGCGGACAGAACGCCTTCCTCCGAGAATGCGCCCGGCTCTCCCTGGAATGCGACGCGCGGAGAAGCGGAGAGCGGCTCCGAGCCGGACCGGGTTCCGGACGCTGGCGATGCCATGTGGCCCCTTCGCAACCTATTCCGAACGGCGGGCGCGGGCGGCACCGGTCGCTCCGTTGCCGGGCTGGGCTGCGGTGGTGAAATGGCGCTCGTCGCGCCGTCGCAGCTCCGCCCCCGTCTTCCAGATGGCGTACTCGAGCGAGTCGCACAGGGCCTGGCATGAGGCCGCGATGATGTTCGTGCCGCCGCCCATCGTCGACCATTCCAGAGCGCCGTTCGACGAATCGATGATGACGCGCGTGTGGGCACCCGTCGCCTCGCCGCTGTCGAGAATGCGGACCTTGTAGTCCACCAGATGGACAGCGTCGAGTTGTGGGTAGAAGGCGCCGAGAGCCTTGCGGAGGGCGGTGTCCAGAGCGTTGACCGGGCCGTTGCCGTCGGCCGCGGTGTGGAGCACTTCGCCCGCGACCTCGACCTTGACCGTGGCCTCGGCCAGAAGCTCGGCTCCGCCGCGCTGCTCCACCAGGACCGTGTAGTCGCACAGCGCGAAGGGCCGCTCGTAGCCCGCCTTGTGGCGCTTGACGAGCAACTCGAACGACGCCTCCGCGCCTTCGAACGCGAGGCCCTCGGCCTCGAGCTGCTTGATGATCTGGCTCAGCGCCTTCGGATCCACGCCGTCGAGTTGCTGTCCGAGCTGCTCCGCCCGGATTTGGGTGTTGGCCTTGCCGCCGAGCTCGCTGACCACGAGGCGCATGACGTTGCCGACCACGCCCGGGTCCACGTGCTGATAGGCGCTGCTGGCACGGGCCGTCGCCGAGCCGTGGACTCCGCCCTTGTGGGCGAACGCCGACCGCCCGACATAGGGCTGATGGTCGTCGGGGGCGATGTTGACGATCTCGGCCACGTAGCGGGCCATCTCCGTCAGTTCGCCGAGGCGGCCCGACGGCACCGGTTCGTACTCGGTCTTGAGCTCGAGGTCGGCGAGGATGCTGACCAGGTTGGCGTTGCCGCAGCGCTCTCCGTAGCCGTTGATCGTGCCCTGGACGTGGCGGACGCCGTTGGCGACTGCGGCCAGGGAGTTGGCCACCGCCAGCTCGGAGTCGTTATGGGTGTGGATGCCCCAGATCACGTCCGGGGCGCCGCCGGCGAGGTCGCCGGCGAGGGCAGCCGAGGTGGCGCGGATGATCGCGACAAGCTCGTCACTCAGCGTGCCGCCGTTGGTGTCGCACAGGACGAGAGTGGAGGCGCCCGCGTCCCGAGCTGCTCGCAGAGTGGCCAGGGCGTAGGCCGGATCGTCCTTGTAGCCATCGAAGTAATGTTCGGCGTCGTACACCATCTCGCGGCCCGCGGCGGCCGGAAACGCGACGGAATCGGCGACCATCGCCAGGTTCTCCTCGGGCGTGGCGCCGAGGACGTCTCGGACGTGGAGCAGCCAGCTCTTGCCGAAAATCGTCACGACCGGAGTCTCGGCAGCGACGATCGCGACCAGGTTGGGGTCGGTTTCAGCCCGGTTGGAGCGATGCCTGGTGGAGCCGAACGCGGCGAGCTTGGCGTTCTTCCACGGGATCGACCGGGCGGCCGCGAAGAAGTCGACGTCCTTGGGGTTCGAGCCGGGCCAGCCGCCTTCGATGTAGGTCATCCCGAATTCGTCGAGTCGGCGCGCGATCTTGATCTTGTCCGCCAGCGAGACGATCAGGCCCTCGCGCTGGGTGCCGTCGCGCAGCGTCGTGTCGTACAGGATCACGCGCTCGCTCATCGGGCCGGTCCCGCGGTCGGGAAGCCGACGCGCGCCTGCGTCGCAAGCGCCGCCATGACGGCATCCGCCATTGCCTGGGTGCCCACTTTCTTCTGCCCGGGCTGTTCGCCGGTCGCGGCGACTAGGTCGGGGGTCCGATAGCCTTCGGCCAGAGCGACGGCCACTGCCGCTTCGATCGCCTCGGCGGCGGCCGGCTGGCCCAGCGACCAGCGCAGCATCATCGCGCCGGACAGGATCGTCGCCAGCGGATTGGCGATGTCCTTGCCGGCGATGTCCGGCGCGGAGCCGTGGATCGGTTCGTACAGGCCGTGGACCCCGTGGGCGGTCCGTTTCTCGCCGATGGACGCCGATGGCAGCATCCCCAGCGAACCCGCCAGAACGCTTGCCTCGTCCGAGAGGATGTCGCCGAAGAGGTTCTCGGTGACGAGGACATCGAAAGCTGCCGGCCGCTGGATCAGCATCATGGCGCAGGCGTCCACCAGCCGATGTTCGACCGTGACGTCGGGATACTCCGGCTTGACCTCATCGACGATCGTCCGCCAGAGCCGGCTCGAAGAGAGCACGTTGGCCTTGTCGACGCTGGTCAGCTTCTTGCGCCGTCCGCGGGCCAGCTCGAAAGCCAGCTTCACGACGCGACGGATCTCGCCCTCGGTGTAGAAGAGCGTGTCGACGACCTCGCGGCCGTTGGGCCCGTCGGTCTGGCCGGACGGCTTGCCGAAGTAGAGCCCGCCCGTCAGCTCGCGCACGATCATCATGTCGACCCCGGCAACGAGCGACTCGCGCACCGGCGAACTCGCCTGCAGCACCGGCTGGACCGTGACCGGCCGGAGGTTCGCGTACAGGCCGAGACCTTTCCGTAGCGCCAGGAGCGCCTGCTCCGGCCGGACCTTCAACTTGGGATCGTCGTACTTGGGATCGCCGATCGCGCCGAAGTAGACGGCGTCTGCGGCAGCGCAAGCGGCCAGGTCTTCTTCGCGCAAGGCCACTCCGTAGGCGTCGATGGCGGCGCCGCCGATCCGCACCTCCGTCCAATCGAAGCCGAAACCGAAGACCCGGCCGGCGGCCTCGAGCACGCGCCGGCCGCCCGAAATCACCTCGGGGCCGATCCCGTCACCGGGAACGACGACGAGGCGGTAGGTCACCGCAGCGGCGACCGAATCTCGGGGCTGGCCTGGCGTTGTCACGGGAGCTTCTCCACTTTCTCGGGGGTCTGACCGGAGGAGCGGGCGTCCTCCAGCATTGCTTCTCGCGCGACCGCGTCCTGCTGGAGCTTCTCGGCCCCGGTCAGGTATGCGGCCACGGAGGCCTCGATGATGTTGGTCGACAGACCGTGGCCGGTCGCCACGAAGGTGTCGCGCGCCCCGCCCTTAGGCGCCTCCTCGGTGGAGCGGTGGACTCGGACCACGACCTGGCCCTGGGCGTCCTCCCCGGCCGAGACGGCCCTGATCTCGTACTCGTCGAGGATCGGCTTCCAGCCGAGCACCGACTCGAGCGCCTGGTCGATAGCGCCGTAGAGCGCGTCGACCGGACCGTTTCCGGTAGCCTCGATCGAGCGCGCCTGGTCCAGCACGGACAGGGAGATCATGCCCATCGCCCTACCGCCGTGGGAGCTGGTCACGCTCCAGCCCTGCAGGCAGATCGTGTTCGGCACCACCGTGGCGCGCTGCTCGACGATGGCCAGGAGATCGCCGTCGGTTATCTCCTTCTTGGCGTCGGCCAGGGCGATGACCTGCGCGTACACGGCGTCGAGCGCGCCGCCGTCGATCTCGTGGCCGAGCGAATGCAGCTTCTCACGCAGACCGCGCCGCCCGGACAGCTTGCCGATGGTCAGCTGGCTGCCGGACAGCCCGACCGACTGCGGGGTCATGATCTCGTAGGTCAGCGGGTTCTTGATGACGCCGTCCTGGTGAATGCCGGACTCGTGGGCGAAGGCGTTGGCGCCGACGATCGCCTTGTTCGGCTGGACGGTGAAGCCGGTCAGGTAGCTGACCAGCCGGCTCGCCGGTGTGATCTGCTCCGTCACGACTCGCGTGGCCAGGTTCGGGAACTGCGTGGGGCGGGTCTTGACGCCCATCACGACCTCTTCGAGCGAGGCGTTGCCGGCCCGCTCGCCCAGGCCGTTGACACAGACTTCCAGCTGGCGGGCGCCGTTCTGCAGCGCCGCCAGCGTGTTTGACGTGGCCAGGCCGAGGTCGTTGTGGCAGTGAACCGAGATCGTGGCCGCGGCGCCAAACCGCTCCACGACCTGGCTTACCAGCTGCCCGAACTCGGCCGGGATGGCATAACCGACCGTGTCGGGGATGTTCAGCGTGCTCGCACCCGCGTCGACCGCAGCCTCGTAGATCTTCATCAGGAAATCGAAGTCCGTGCGCGTCGCATCCTCGGCGCTGAATTCGATCTCGGCGTCCGGTCCGAGAGCCTTGCGGCCGTAGGCCACCCACTTCGCAGCGGCAAGCAGCGCCTCGTCGCGCGAGATTCGCAGCTTGTGCTTGAGGTGGATGTCGCTGCTGGCGATGAAGACATGGAGGTGCGGCCGCTCGGCCACCCGCAGCGCCTCGACGGCCCGCTGCGGGTCGCCGTCCTTGCAGCGCGCCAGACCGGCCACGGCAACGCCCCTGGTTTCTTTGGCGATCTGGTGGACCGCCTCGAACTCGCCGGGAGAGCTGGCCGGGAAGCCGGCTTCGATCACGTCCACGTTGAGGCGGACGAGCTGGCGGGCGACCTCGATCTTCTCCGCGACGGTGAGCCCGGCACCGGGGGCCTGCTCACCGTCGCGCAGAGTCGTGTCGAAGATACGGATGTGCCCCGGGGGGACGCCCGGGCCATGTACGAAGCCGGCTGTGCCCGCCTCGACCGCTGGGCCGGCTACGCCGGCGGCTGCGTTGTCGCTCATGGAACACCCCCAGGGGCGATCAGTCCTTGGACTTCGCGGCCGCCTGAGGCTGGCCGTCGACGACTTCCACGGGATTGAGGAAAGGCATGGCCTTGCGGAGCCGGGCACCGACTTGCTCGACCTGGTGGTCGCGGCCGGCTTCGCGCATCTTCTTGAAGTTGGGCTGGCCGGCCTCGTTCTCGGCGATCCACGCCGCCGCGAAAGTTCCGTCCTGGATCTCGGTGAGGACCTGCTTCATCTCGGCCCGGACACGGGCGTCGATGATCCGCGGGCCCGACACGTAGTCGCCGTACTCGGC
>PMBR01000116.1 GCA_003152995.1 Chloroflexota bacterium
CCTTCAACCGGGTCGAGGCCTTCATCCGCGGCGAGGACAACCAGACTCTCGTCGGCACCGAGACCCTGCCCAAGAAGTTCACCCGGCCGGCACCGCTCCGCGGCGGCAAGGCGGCGGCCGTCGAGGCCAAGTAGTTTCCAGGTCCACGCAGGCTTCCCGGGCGCCACTCGGCGACCCGGGGGGCGGCGGGGCCGGTCCGGTCCGATCGAGAGCCGGGCCGGCCCCTCGTAGTGGAAACAGCGACGCCGTAACCGAGGCCAGCAGACTGGCGGTAGGTTACGGCGTCTTTCTTTGTAGTTGGCGAGGGACTCCGCCCCGAGCAATCAGCGCGTGGCTGGGGTCGCCGCCGTCTCCGTGATCCGCGCCAGCAGCGATCGCCAGGCGGTTTCGAAGGCCACGACACCCTGCTGCTGCAGGAGACCCCCGAGTTCGTCGATGTCGACGCCTTCCTTCTCGAACCGCGCGATCAGGGCTTCGTTGTGGCTATTGGCCCCGGCGACGATTCGTCCGCCGAGGAAATCCACCCCCGGGACGATCGATCCGGTGACACTTCCGTGGTCGGCAAACGCAAGCAGCGTCTCTTCGGGCATCGTGTTGACGGTCAGCGGGGCGGCGAGCGCCTCAACGTAGAGGACGTCTGAGGCGGTCTTGTCCTTCGTGCCGGTGCTGGCCCAAAGTAGCCGCTGGGGACGGGCTCCTTCATTCAGCAGACGCTGCCAGCGGATGTCCTCCAGCAGCGAACGGTAGGTGCCGTACGTCCGGTGGGCCATCGCGATGCCGAGCTTCAGGTGGAGCGAATCCGGTAGATCGCCGGCGATTGGGCCGTCCCAGCGGCTGACGAAGACCGACGCGACTGAGGGAACGTACGGATCCAGTCCAGCCCGGACGCGGCGTTCGATCGCCCGCGTGTAGGCCTCCGCGGCCGCAAGGTATTGATCGGACGAGAAGAGCAGGGTGACGTTCACCGGGATGCCGGCGAATATCGTTTCCTCGATCGCCGTCAGACCCGCGGTCGTGCCGGGGATCTTGATCAGCAGGTTCGCCCGGCCGCCAAGGGCGTGCAGCCTGGCGGCTTCGCTGATCGTCGTGGCAGCGTCGTTGGCGAGGAGCGGCGACACCTCGAGCGAGACGAAACCGTCCACGCCGCTCGTCCGCTGATGAATCGGCAGGAACATGTCGGCCGCGCGGCGGAGGTCGTCGAGCGCCAGCTCGAAGAAGATGCTCTCGGGATCTGCGCCACCGCCGGCGAGCCGCTGGATGTCTTCGTCGTAATCGGAGGAGCCACCGATCGCCTTGTCGTAGATCGACGGGTTCGACGTAAGGCCGGTCACGGACAGGTCTCGGATGTAGTGCTCGAGCCTGCCGCTGTTCAGCAAGTCTCGGGTGATGTTGTCGAGCCAGACGCTCTGCCCAACCCAACCGAGCTTCTCGGTGCGATTCATGCTGCCTCCGGTCTGCGGCCTTCTGTCAGCCATTTAGTACGTCGCTGCGGAATGCGTCGGCATCCTGGAGCCTGCGGCGGAGCGCGTTGAGGAACCTGGCCGCCAGCTCGCCGTCGACGATCCGGTGGTCCGCCGTGAGTGTCAATTTCATCATCTGCCGGATGCCGATTCCGTCGCCGATGGCCACCGCCGTCGGGACGATGCTCGAAACCGCCAGAATCGCCGATTCGCCGGGGTTGATTATCGCGCTGAACTCGTCGACGCCGAACATACCCAGGTTCGAGATAGTAAACGTGCTGCCGGTCATCTCGTCCGGACTGAGTGCCCCGTTGCGCGCTGCCTCGGCCAGCGCCGCGGCTCGAGCGTGCAGTTCGTCGAGCGAGCGGTGATCGGCGTCGCGGATTACGGGCACGACGAGGCCGTCGGGTACCGACACGGCGACGCCCATGTGAACGCGACGGCGAGGCCAGACCGCGACGCCATCGGTGCGTGAGTTGACGTCTGGGAACTCTGCCAGCGTTTGTGCGGTCGCCGAGACGATGAAGTCGGTGACCGTCAGCGCCGTGCCTGCGGCCTTGAACTCCGTCCGCAGGGCCAGCAGCCGTGTCGCGTCGACGGCCACCGTGACGGTGAACTGAGGGACGGTCGTTGCGCTCAACGTGAGCCGCTCGGCGATGACCCGGCGCATTCGGCTCATGGGCCGCGGCGCCGCATCGTCGGGATCCGCTACGAAGATTGGCTGGGCGGGAGCGGGGGTCGGGGCCGGTCGCGCGACGGCCGGCACCGCCACAGCCGCTGCCGGCGGGGCTGCGGGCTGCGCCACGGCTGCATCCGCGGTTGCCTCCGCGGTTGCCTCCACGGCCGCCGCCGGCTTCGAAGACGCCGCCGGCTTCGAAGACGCCGCCGGCTTCGAAGATGCCGCCTTGACGTCACGTTCGGTGATGCGGCCCTCAGGGCCCGTGCCGGTGATGGTGCGCGGGTCGATGCCCGAATCGGCGGCGAGCCGGCTGGCACGGGGGCTGATGCGCAGGCGGATGTCGCCGCCGGCAGGCGACGATGCCGCCACAGCAACGGCCGCAGGCGCCGGAGCCACCGGTAGAGCAACGGGTGCGGAGGCGACTTGTTCGGCCTGCCCCGCTGCGGCCACGACCGGAGCCGCTGCCGGCGTCTCCGGGATGGCCTCACCCGGCTCGCCGACGTAGGCGCACACGGCGTTGACCGGGACCGTCTCGCCCTCTTGGACGACGCGCTTCAGCAGCACGCCCTCCTCGAAGGCCTCCACGTCCATGTTCGACTTGTCGGTTTCTATCTCGAAGAGCACGTCGCCCTTCTTGACCACGTCGCCTTCACGTTTGTGCCACGCGACGAGGACGCATTCCTCGGTCATCTGGCCGGGCTTCGGCATGAGAATCGGATGAGCCATGATGTCCCTCGCGGAATCGGCGATCGGCCGGGATCTACAGTAGCGCGGCCACGGCCGCGTAGATGTCGCCGGCGTTCGGCAGGAATGCCTTCTCGAGACCCTCGGCCTGAGGCGAGATGCCGTTGGCGGCACCAACCCTGCCGACCGGTGCGTCCAGATAGTCGAAGACCTCGAGCTGGATGCGGGCGACGATTTCGTTGACGAAGCTGCCGATAAGGACGGCCTGACTGGCGACGACGCAGCGACCGGTCTTGCGCACGGAGGCCAGGACGGTCTCCATGTCGAGCGGGATCAGGCTCCGCAGGTCGATGACCTCGGTCTCGATGCCCTGCTCCGCCTTCAATCGCTCGGCGGCCGCGAGCGCGTCCAGGACCGCCGGGCCCCAGGCCACGATCGTAGCGTCGGTGCCCTGGCGAACGACTCGGGCGACGCCGATCGGCTCCAGGTAGTCTTCCTCGGGCACCACGCCCTTGGTGCTGTAGAGGCTCTGGCTTTCCACGAACAGGACGGGGTTGTTCGTCCGGATCGCCGACTTCAGCAGCCCTTTCGCATCGGCGGGTGTCGATGGGTAGATGACGTAGATGCCGGGGATGTGGGTGAAGACGCTCTCGAGCGACTGCGAGTGCTGGCCGCCGTAGCCCTTGCCGGCACCGACGGAGGCGCGGATGACGAGCGGGACCTCGACCTGTGCGCCCGACATGTAATGCCACTTGCCGGCCTGGTTCGCGATCTGGTCCGACGCCATGAGCGCGAAGTCCATGTACATCAGCTCGACGACCGGCCGCATGCCGACCATCGACGCGCCGACGGCCGTGCCGCAGATGCAGGCCTCCGAGATCGGCGTGTTGAAGACACGCTGCCGGCCGAACGCCTCGAGCAGGTCCTTGGTGAGCTTGAACGCCCCGCCGTAGTCGGCGACATCCTCGCCGTAGACCACGACCCGGCGGTCGCGCATCATCTCCTCGACGAGCGCCTCGCGGAGCGCGTCCTTGTACGTCATCACGCCGTTGACGCGCTTTGCCACGGGCGGGTCCGCGTAGGTGACGACCGCGCCCTCGGGATCCGGGACGACGTCGGCGGCGGTGTCCGTGTAGAGGTACTTGAGCAGATCGGCCGGGTTCGGGTCAGTCGCCTTCGAGGCCCGGACGGCCGCGCGAGCGTTGCGCTTGTGGGCGCCCGACTCGACCGCCGCGAGCGCGGCCGCGTCGGCAACTCCGGCGGCGATCAGCTGGCCCTTGAGCCGCTCGATCGGGTCGACCGCGCGCCAGGCAGCCTCCTCTTCGCGCGTCCGATACTCGTTCCTTGGGTCGGAGAGCGAGTGGCCGTAGTACCGATACGTGCTCGCCTCGATGAGGACCGGACCGTTGCCTTCGCGGCAGATCGCGGCCGCCCGCTCGATTGCGTCGCGGACAGCAAGCACGTCCATGCCGTTTACGGTCTCGGCGTGCATGTTGTTCTGGGCGAACCCGGCCGCTCGGCGGGCCAGGTGGTCGACGCCCATCACTTCCTCGTCCGTCCGATGGGTCATCCCGTAGTGGTTGTTGACGATCAGGTAGATGACCGGCAGGCCGGCTGCGCGCGCCCCGGCAAGGTGGTTCGTCCACTGCTCCTGGGAGGCCCAGTTCAGAGCCTCGAGGACGACACCGTTGGCGTACGCGCCGTCGCCCGCGAAGCAGCAGACGACTTTGTCGGACCCGCGATAACGGAGAGCCATCGCCGCCCCAGTGGCGATCGGGACGCTGCCGCCGACGATCGCGTTCGCGCCGAGATGGCCGGTCGCGAAGTCGCCGATGTGCATGCCGCCGCCGCGCCCTCGGCAGTAACCCTCTTCCTTGCCGAAGAGCTCAGCGATCGTCTTGTAGACGTGCTCCTCGAGCGCGTCCGCCAGGAGCCCGTCGCGGTCCTTGGCCTTCGACCACGGCGCGCGAGCCCGCAATTCGTCGGCCGACATCGACCGCACCGCGGCGAAGCCCTTGGCGATCGCGTCGCCATGGCCTCGGTGCGAGCTGGTGATGTGGTCGTCCGGTCGAATGGCGGTGCAGGCGCCGACAGACGTGGCCTCCTGACCGATCGAGACGTGAGTGGGGCCGCGGTAGTCGTAGCCGGGCAGCGGGTCGTAGCCACCGGAGCGGAGGCGGACGATCATCTCCTCCAGCTCGCGGATGGCCAGCATGTCGTCGAGCAGGTCGAGCGCCGTGGACGCAGCGATCTTCCCCGCGGCGATCTCGGAGCCGGCGTCTCCGGCAAAGTCGAAGCCTCGGATCGAGCCGAGCGACTCGTCGAAGGGCGCGAAATCGGGTCGACTGTCGCTCTTGTAAGCCGGATCCGTGACCATGCTGTTCACCTCTGCGTCTGTTCGTGGCGTCGTCTTCATGTGATTTGCTGTCCTCTTCATTCGGCGAGGAGCAGCCGGGCCGCTTCCTCATCTGTGATCAATCGGTGGATGAGCCCGCTTCGAAGGGCCGCGAGAATGGCCGGCGCCTTGGCGCCGCCGCCGGCGATCGCCACGACGTCCGGAACGGCTCGAAGCTGTTCCGCGCTGATGGCGATGAACCGGCCGGGCAATCCGGCGGCGCGAAGTTCGGAACCGCCGGCGTCGAGCAAAGTCGAGCAGACGTCGGCAACGGCGCCGGCCGCGTCGAGTTCCAGGGCGAGTTCCTCGGGCAGCGCCGCGCGCACGGTCGATCCACTGGCCGTCCACGCCCCGATGCCCACGACCGCTCTGGTCAGCCGGTCGAACATGTCGATGGTCTTGTGCACGTGCGGGTCGCGCCGAAGCGCTGCGGCCATCTCCGGGCTGTCGACGAGCATCGGCACCGGGAGCGGGTACACGGCGCCGCCGGCGCATTCCGCCACCCTACGAACCAGCTCCATCGAGTTGACGTCGAGTTCGAGGGTGGGGACGCTGCCCACGAGTTGGACCACGGTGCAGCCGGGCAGTCGGGACAGGTGCCCGACCATCGAGTGGAGCGTCCGGCCCCATGAGATTCCGAGGACGTCGTCCGCCTCAAGCGTCTCCGTCAGCAGTTCGGCGCAGGTCCGGCCCAGTTGCTCTCGCTTGAATTCGTCGGGCCCATCGATCAACCGGACGACAAGCGTGCTGCGCAAGCCGTAACGTAACGCGAGCCGGCTCGAAAGCTCGATGTCGATGTCCGAAGGTGCCCCGATCTCGATCCGGACGATCCCGTCCCGGCGCGCTGCCTCGAGCAACCGGGCGACCTTGAAGCGCGAGATTCCGAGCTCCTGGGCGATCTCGCTCTTGCTCGCGCCGTCGAGGAAGTAGCGGCGCGCGGCAAGCACCGTGTTGACCACCTGGAGGCTCGTTGCGTGCCCCTCGGATCGGATCAACTGGTTCATCTTCTCCTCGTTCGGACCCACGTAGCGGCACCGGAGTTGGAGAAGGCCGGAGGGGCAGGCGGGGGCGGCGGCATCGTAGCAGCTTCTCATTTGAGCGGCAACCGCTCATTCGAGCGGCCGGGGCTCTATGCTCGACCTCGCATGACCAGGGCGGGAGCGCGGCACGCAGGCCGCAGGGGCGAGCCGTGCAAGATGCGCCGAACTGCGCCAGGATCGGGTTCGGACGCCCGGTTCTCCAGGTCGGTCGGGTTACGGCAGGAGCGTGCGACCGATTTCGGTGGCGGCTTGATCGTCGAACCGCGGGCACGTAATATGGCGGGCGGCGGCAACTAATCGGAAATAGCCGAAACTAATCGGAATAGCCGAGATTCATCGCTGCAGGGCGGCCTGGTCTCCCGCAGTTGCGCCTGGCCAAGGGGAGAACGCCGGCCGGCACCGGTCGAAGGGAAGCATGGACTACAGCCATCGCCCGAAAGGCGACACGGACGCGGTGTCGCGGGGACCGATCGTCAATACCCACGTCCACCTTCCGCCCAATTTCTCCGCGTTCCACACGGCTGAAGACGCCATCCAGATCGCTGCTGCAGAGGGTGTCGCGGCGATCGGCACCGCGAACTACCACGACTTCCGCGTCTACTCGCGCTTCTCGGCCGCGGCGTTGCGGGCGGGTGTCGTGCCGCTCTTCGGGCTCGAGGTCATCACGCTGATCGACGACCTTCCGGGCGGTGGCACGCTCGTCAACGATCCGACCAACGTCAATCGGATGTACCTCTGCGGTAAGGCGATCACGCGCTTCGACCCGCCCATCCCTTCTGCCGCGCGTCGAATGGCGACGATGCGGGCGGCCAGTGACGAGCGAATGCGACAGATGACAGCGCTCATCGCGGCGCGTTTCGAGCGGACCGGCATGGACGGCGGCAAGACGGATCGGCATATCGCTGCGTCGGTCGCGGAGCGATGCGGGGTCCCGATCGAGTGGGTCGCGCTCCAGGAGCGTCACGTCGCGCAGGCATTCCAGGAGCAGTTTTTTGAGGAGGTCGCGGCGGGCGACCGCGCCGGGCTGCTCGGCCGGCTCTTCGAGGCCCCCACGAGTGTCGACACCGCCGATGCCGTGGCCGTCCAGGAGGCGATTCGCTCGAACTTGATGAAGGCCGGCAAGCCGGCGTTCGTGCCCGAGGCGGCCACATCATTCGACGAGGCGTACCGGCTCATCCTGGAGCTCGGCGGGATCCCGTGCTACCCGATCCTCGCCGACGGCGCGTCGCCTATCTGCCCCTTCGAGGATCCGCCCGAGGCCCTGGCCGAGCGGCTGTTGGGTCGTGGCGTCTACCTTGCCGAATTGATTCCCGGGCGGAACCTGAGCGAAGTCGTCGATCGCTACGTGACCGTGCTCCGTGGCGCCGGGATCGTGGTCATGGCGGGCACCGAACACAACACCCAACGGATGATTCCTGTCGGGCCGGCTTCGCGCGGTGGCGAGCTGCTGTCCGATCTTGCTCGTGAAGCCTTCTGGGAGGGCACTTGCGTCGTGGCGGCACACCAGGAACTCAGTACGTCCGGCAAGGCTGGCTACGTCGACGGCGATGGCCGGCTGACCGCCGGGTTTGGCGACCGCGAAGCGCGCATCAGATGGTTCCAGGTGACCGGTGCCGATCTCATCAACACTCGATCTGCTGCGAGGACCCAAGCGTGAACAACCAGTCGACGCCGGAAGGGCGGTCCAGGGCGAGTCGCCTGTTGCGCGAGCTCGTCGCGCTCTCGCGCCGATTCGGGGATGACCCGGAATTCGCGCGGGGCGGCGGTGGTAACAGCTCGGTAAAGATCGACGGCGTCCTCTACATCAAGCCGAGCGGTACCTCGCTCGCGGCGCTGACGAGCGAATCTGTCATCGCGCTCGACATCGCGCCGCTGATGGAGCTTCTCGAGGCGCCTCCGGACCGGAAGGTCGCCGGCGGGACTGACGAAGTCATGCAGGTCGCCCTCGCCGCCCGCGTCGGCGTACCCGACGACCGACGTCCATCGGTCGAGTTGCTGTTCCACGCGCTCCTACCGGAGCCGTTCGTCCTGCACACGCATCCGACGACGGTGAATGCGGTCGCCTGCGCACAGAGTGGGGCCGAGATCGCCGAAAAGCTCTTCGGCTCGACCGTCCTGTGGATCCCGTACACAGATCCTGGATTGCCGCTCGCCCGGGTCATACGCGACGCGAGGCGCAGGTACACGGACAGCACGCGGACGGCCGCTCCGCGAGCGATGTTCCTTCAGAACCACGGGCTCATCGTGACCGGCGACTCGATGGCCGAAATCGAGGCCACGTCCGCCCGATTGATCGCGACCATCAAGGCTCACCTGGCGGACCTGCCGGCCATCTCGTGGGGCGACGTCGAACGGCTTGGAGCCGGCGAGGCTCGGGCCGCGTTGCATGCAGTCGCTCCGGCGCTGCGGGCGCTCCTCGCCACCGGCAATCGGCTCAAGGTCGTCTCGTTCGATGACTCGCCCGTCGCCGTCTCGATGACTTGTTCGGAGCTGGGACGCGAACTGGCGCAGTGCGGCCCGCTCACCCCCGATCAGATCGTGTACGCCGGCTCATTTCCCGTAGTCGTGAAGGCGGTCGAGGGTGCGACTCCGGAACAGCTGATCGATGCCCTGACCAGCGCGATTGCCGAGCGGGCTGCGACTGAGGCTGGCGTGCCGCCGGTCGTGATCGTGCCCGGGCTCGGACTGTTTGCCGTCGGCGATTCCTGCGCGCAGGCCGACACGGTGCGCCAGGTCTTCCTCGACGCGGCCGGAGTGACCATCGAGGCGCATCGTCTGGGCGGCGTCCGCCCTCTCGCTGATGCGGAGCGGCAATTCATCGAGCTCTGGGAAGCCGAGGCGTATCGGAAAGGGGTCGCCGCCGGCGGGCCGGTCGCGGGCCGCGCTCGGGGGCTGGTCGTCGTTGTCACGGGCGCCGCCCAGGGCTTTGGCCACGCCATCGCGGCCGACCTCGTCGCCGAGGGCGGCCACGTCGTGCTGGCCGACATAAATGCCGAGCTGGCGAAGCGCGAGGCGCAGGCCCTGGCTTCGGTGTCCGGCTCCGGGCGGGCCGTCGGCGTTGCGCTCGACGTGACCGATGATGCCTCGGTGGCGGCCTGCTTCGACGAGGTGGTGCGCCGCTACGGCGGGCTCGACCTGCTCGTGTCGAACGCCGGCATTCTGCGGGCCGGCGGCGTCACGACTCAGCCGATTGCGGAGTTCGACGCCGTTACGCGGGTCAACTACCGGGGCTTCTTCCTGTGCGTTCGACACGCCGCGCCGATCCTGGCTCGACAGCATCGGGCGCGACCCGACTACTGGGGCGACATCGTTGAGATCAACTCGAAATCGGGGCTCACCGGGTCGAGCCGAAACAGCGCCTACGCCGGCGCTAAGTTCGGCGGGATCGGCCTGACGCAGTCGTTCGCCCTCGAGCTGGTCGGCGACGGCATCAAGGTCAACGCGATTTGCCCGGGCAACTTCCTCGACGGGCCGCTCTGGGCGGATCCGGAAAACGGCCTCTTCGTGCAGTACCTGCGCGAGGGCAAGGTACCCGGTGCCAGGACGATCGAGGACGTACGCCGGTTCTACGAAGCCAAGGTGCCGATGGGTCGGGGTTGTACGCCGGCCGACGTGCTCGAGGCCCTCTACTATGTCGTCGCCCAGAGGTATGAGACCGGCCAGGCCATCCCGGTGACCGGCGGCCAGGTGATGCTCAAGTAAGTTAGGAGCCGAAGTTTGACCGCAGTGGAGCCGACTGAGCGGCCCATCCCGGCCACCCAGCACGCGATTCAGATCGTCGATGCGGGCCGGATCGTTCACAACCGCGACAAGGCCGTATCGCAGCCGGGGCCGCACCAGATCCTCGTTCGGATGGACGCGGTCGGGATCTGCTTCTCCGACACGAAGCTCCTTCATGCCTTCACGAGCCATCCTCGAAAGAGCGAAGTCCTGTCCGGCCTCGACCCGGCCGTGCTGGCGGAGATCCCTTCGTACGCGCCCGGTCGGCTTCCGACGGTCCCCGGGCACGAGCCGGTCGGGCACATCGTCGCCGTGGGCGATCAGGTGCGCCGTCACCGCGTCGGCGAGCGCTGCCTGATCCAGACGGACTACCGGCATCTCCCGACGGCGGCCGCGAATGCCGCGTTCGGTTACAACTTCGAGGGCGGGCTACAGGAATACGTCCTGCTCGACGAGCGGATGATCATCGAGCCCGGCACGGACGAGCGGTTCCTCATCGCGGTCGGCGAGGAACCGAGCGCTTCGGCGGTTGCCCTGGTCGAGCCCTGGGCTTGCGTCGAGGCGTCCTATGTCTACCGCGAACGCCGAGAGCCGCTCCCCGGCGGCCGGCTGCTCGTCGTCGCGGATGCGGGCCACGCAGTCGACGGAATGGCCGATCTGATCGCCGCCGCCAGGCCCGCTCAGCTGACCGCCCTGGTTGCCGACGCCGCCCAACGGTGGCAGGTCGACGCGGTGGGCGTCGACGTGGCGAGCGTCGCCGACCTCGGCGAGGTCACTCGCCAGGGGTTCGACGACATCGTGTACTTCGGCGCCAACGCCGCCACGATCGAGGTGCTCCAGGATTGCCTGGCGTTCCGAGGGCTGTTCAACGTGGTTACCGGCGGCGTCCCGATCGGGCGTGCCACCGCGATCGACATCGGTCGCGTCCACTACGACCTCATTCGCTGGACGGGTACAACTGGCTCATCCGCCGCCGAGGGCTACTCGGCGATACCGGCCGACGGCGAGGTTCGCGACGGCGATCGGATGGCCGTCATCGGAGCCGCCGGCCCGATGGGACTGATGCATGTCGTCCGGGCCGCGTCGGCGGGCTGGAAGGATCTCTCGATCGCGGCCGTCGATGTCGACGACGCTCGACTTGCGAATCTCCAACGGGCGGCGGGCGCCATCGCCAGATCGCGCGGGGTCGACCTGAAGGTGACCAACTCCCGGTCGACCGAGGTCGCGCCCGGCTTCAGCTACATCGCGCTGATGGTGCCGGCGCCGGCGCTCGTCGGTCAGGCGGTCGGGCTCGCCGGTTTGGGCTGCCGGATCAACATCTTCGCCGGTTTCGCGACCGGCACTCGAGCCGATATCGACCTCAACATCTACCTCGAGCGGCATTGCTATCTCCTGGGCACGAGCGGCTCCGGCATTCAGGACATGAAGGCTGTGCTTCGCAAGGTCGAGAGTGGCGAACTCGACACGAACATCTCGCTGGATGCGGTGGCCGGTTTCGAAGGAGTCGCCGATGCCCTCGCAGCTGTCGAGGCCCGCACCTCCGGGGGCAAGATCATGGTTTACCCGGCTCTGACCGAGCTCGGACTCGTGCGCCTCTCGGAACTGGGCGAGCGATTTCCCACCGTTGCGGCCAGGCTGCGCGATGGTCAATGGACAAAGGCGGCCGAGCAGGAGCTGCTGAGGGTCGCAGGCGGATCGAAGGAGTCGGAATGAAGGCTGTTCGGCTGTTCGGTGCCGGGGATCTCCGCCTCGTGGACGAGGCTCCGCCGGTTCCCGGTCCGGGCGACGAGCTTGTGCGAGTGACCGCGGTCGGCATCTGCGGCTCCGATCTCCACTGGTACGCCGAATCGGGGATTGGGGACGCGGTGCTGTCCCGGCCGCTAGTCCTGGGCCACGAGGCGGGCGGCGTGATCGAGTCGGGGCCGCGCTCCGGCCGGCGCGTCGCGATCGATCCGAACATTCCCTGTGAGGCTTGCGAGCAATGCAAGGCGGGGCACGGCCACCTCTGTCTGGCCCTGCACTTTGCCGGTCACGGTCCAACCGACGGCGCTCTTCGCGAGCTCGTGACCTGGCCCGCAAGGTGCCTCGTTCCCGTGCCCGACAGCCTGAGCGACGCAGACGTCGCGATGCTCGAGCCCCTTGGAGTCGCCCTCCACGCCGTCCGCCTGGGGCACATTCGGCCGGGCATGCGAGTAGGCGTCTTCGGCTGTGGACCGATCGGGCTCTTCATCGTGCAGCTCGCGCGCGCGTCCGGAGCCACCACGATCGTGGCCACCGACGCGCTGCCCCATCGGGTTGCGGCCGCCCGCAAGGCCGGTGCCGACCTCGCGCTGCTTGCGGCCGGAGGGTCTGAGCGGGCCGAGCTCCTGGCCGCGACCGGCGGCCACGGTGTCGATGTGGCGTTTGAAGTTGCCGGAGAGGACGACGCGATGGAAACGTCTATCGTGCTCGCCGCCCCCGCCGCCAACGTGGTCGTCGTCGGGATCCCGTCGAAGGACTACACGTCTTTCACGGCGTCCACTGCTCGCCGCAAGGGTCTGACAATCAAGCTCTCGCGCCGCATGAATCGGGTGTACCCGGAGGTCATCCGGCTCGTCGAGTCGGGCTTCGTTGATGTCCGATCGGTGGTCACGGCGACCTACCCGCTGAGCGAGTTCAACGCCGCCTTCGCCACCGCAGCCGCCCGCGAGGGGCTCAAGGTCGTCGTCACGCCGTCGGAGTAGAGTCCACCGGGGCGGGCGTGCGGTCGACCAGAACGCCCGACCGCCAGGCGACTCGACGCAGGCAGGAATCTGAAGAGCAACGGCCCTTGCGTCGTCTACAGTGAGGGCGCTACCGTCCGGCGCCCTATCGAGGGGTTCGGGCGATCGAGAGGCCTGCGTGCGACGCCATGCAGAGGGAGCGGTTCAGGTGCTATCCAGACCCGGCCTGGCGGTCATCGTCATAGCGGCATTGGTCTCGGGTTGCATGTCGAATTCGCCGTCGCCCTCGCAGTCTCAATCGGCGACCGCGATTCCGACCGGCACGCCCACCCTCGCCACGTCGTTTCCGCCGGCTGGGACGCCGAGCGCTTCGCCGACGAGCCCGCCTCTCCACGGCGTCTTCACGTACACGGGCTCGTTGATCTCGGGCGGAGGCGGCGGCTGCGTGGCGCTCCTGCATGACGGCCGGGTCCTGGCTACCGACATCGACTACCTTGGGGCGGGCCTTGCTGAGGCGCAGCTCTATGACCCCGCCACAGGCAAGTGGGCACTTACCGGCCTAATGGCTGCGGCGAGCGGGACCTGCTCGGCTGTCACCCTGCTCGATGGCCGAGTCTTCGTCGACGACGGCGGCGGTGGGACTCGGGACAGCGTGTACGATCCGGCAACCGGCAAGTTCAGCTTGACAGGGCCAATCACGGGTGAAGGCGCGTTCGAAACGGTGACCCTCCTGTCCGATGGGCGCGTGCTGCTTGCGGGCGGCGCGAGTGGTCCTGGCACCGGGTTCCTGGCCACGGCCGAGATATACAACCCAGCCACGAACACCTTCGCTCGGACCGGATCGATGCGGACGGCGCGCGAGAACGCTCTGGCGCTCCTTCTGCCCGACCGCCACGTCCTCGTTGTCGGGGGCGATCAAGAGATGAACACGCGGACGCTCGCCTCGGCCGAGATCTTCAACCCCGAGACCGGCAAATGGAGTCCGACCGGTCCGATGTCCAAGACCCGGTCCCACCTGGGCGGCACAGTTCTTCCAGATGGCCGCGTGCTCGTGGTCGGGGGTTTCAACATCGAAGACAACGTGCTGCCCTCGGCCGAGACCTACGATCCCTCGACTGGTCGGTTCACTCTTACGGGCGCCATGTCGATCGGTCGATTGGACCCATCGGCGACCCTGCTCAAGGATGGCACGGTGCTGGTCGTCAGCCCCGACCCCGATTCGGCAACTTTCGGCGAGCTCTATGATCCGGCCACAGGGCAGTTCAAGAAGGTCGGGCAGGTGGACCGCAATGCCTTCGGGAACATTCCGCCGGTTCGGCTGATCGACGGCCGGGTTCTCTTCCCGGGCGATCCTTCGGGCATGTACTGGCCGTAGGAGTCGACAGCGCGGTCGAACCAGTTGGCAGACAAGGTCGTCGCGTCGCGCAGGGCGCTTCGGATCTTCAAACCTGCCGACCGCGAGCCCGAGACCGTTGGGATGTCAGCCCGGAAGCGAGGCAGCGCTCGTCCCCGCCTACCCGTCGGAACCGTTTGCGGTGAAGCCCGCGCGTCACTATCATTGGAAAAACCCCCGGAGGAGAAGCGCGCGATGGCGAAGTATGTCTTTGTGACCGGAGGGGTCACATCGTCTCTGGGGAAGGGGATCACCGCCGCCAGCGTCGGCCGCCTCCTCAAGGCCCGTGGACTGGCAGTGTCCGTCCTGAAGCTCGATCCGTACATCAACGTCGACCCGGGGAC
>PMBR01000053.1 GCA_003152995.1 Chloroflexota bacterium
TGCGCGCCGCCCGCGACGCCGACGCCCTGTGCGCGGCCGCCGCCCTGCGCGCCGCCCGCGACGCCGACGCCCTGTGCGCGGCCGCCGATCGAGACCAGCCGATCGCCCGTCAGACCAGGTCCTCTAGCCGGTGGCGTGACTCGAAGCCCTCAGAGTTTTCGTGCCACCAGCCGACCTCGTCCTCCTCGAGACGCCAGCACAGCCAGACCGGTCGACCCGAAACTAGGGCCGGGAAATCGACGAGGCCGGCTTCGATCTCTCGAAGCTGGAGGCCCCAGCCGTCGATCTGCGCTACGGCCGCGTGCATCTGATCGACCATGCCCTGGAGTCGCAGCCGCAGCACGCGGGTTTCGGCCTCGACCTCGCCCCGCGCCGTCGAAGATGCGGCAGGAGCCAGGACCCCCGCCACGGCCGATGGCGCGTTCAGCCGCACGATCCTGTCGCGCAAGGCGACAACTTCGGCTCGCAGCCCGCGCAATATCAGAATCGTCTCGCGCAACTCGGGCAGCAGCCCGTTCGCTCGGTCGATGTCGTAGTACTCGGTCATGGTGGCATCGTAGCGGCGTGGTCGCCGAACTTCAGCGACCCGATCGGGCGGCCCGCGCCCCGGGACTGGCGAGCCGGAACCGCGTCTCGGGCGCTGACGTCTCGGGCGCGTCCCAGGCGCTGCCGTCCAGGGCGCGGCCGTTTCGGGCGCGAGTCGCGAAATCGGCTGTCGCTAACAACCTCCGACTTGCCTGCTGGATCGGCTTCCCGCTGCCGATCCTGCAGCTTTTCGGTGCCACCGAAAGGGTCCAGTCTCCCGCGCACGATCAACGTATTCCGCGCTGCCCCAAAGGCGTCCCAATGGGCCTACGATGCGAGAGCGGTCTCATCCAGTGTCTATTTGGGCCGATTCGCGGCTCCAGTGGGCGCGGGCCGGTCGTCGGGGCACCCGGCCCAGCGACCGATCCAGCCCAGGACGCAATTCCTCTTCGGTGGCACCGAAAACTCGCACGAAGTCCGCCTCGCTCGGGCCCACGCCCCGGGACTGGCGAGCAGCAACGCGTCCCGCTCGAGGCGGTGTCCCGCTCGAGGCGGCGTCCCGCTCGAGGCGGCGTCCCGCTCGAGGCGGCGGGCCGCTCGAGGCGGCGGGCCGGCGTCCCGCTCGAGGCGGCGTCCAGCTCGGAGCCGCGGGCCGGCCGGCCGGCGCTACCGCTCCTCCGCGGCCGAAAGCCTGTCGCGGAGCCGGCGCAGCCGATCCGGGCGTTCGCGGACGAATCGCTCGATCGCCTCCAGGATGTGCCCGGTGTCGAGATGGGCTTCCTCGATGACCTCCTCGACCGACCCGCCGGTCCGCCATCGGTCGTCCCAGTCGGAGCTCAGCGAGTACTCGTGGACGATCGGGTCGTCGGCCCAGTCGCGCATCAGCTTGTAGGCGCCGTTGGTGATGACCATCGAGTCGAACCGATCGGCGGCCTCGACGGTAGCCAGGCGGTACGCCGCGTCCTGGCGGGCGAAGAGCTGCGGACTGATCGCGGCCACGATCTTGACGTTGAGCCCACGCCGATCCAGCTCAGGGATCACCTTCACGAGATTGGCGGTCGACATCGTCCCTCGGACGAAGATCGTTCCGGACTTGGGCGCTCCCTCGCGGAACGGGCGCATCACGTACGCGCCGCGGGCCGCCGCGAAATGGCTTGGCATCCCGAGCGCGGCGCGATCCGGGATCTCGATCGGCGGCCTGGTGAGGTGCAGCGCCACGATCGGCACGTCGGTCGCGAAGGCGGCGGCCAGGACCACGGGAACCTCGTTGTACTCCCAGGGATGCAGGTCGATGACGTGGCCCTCCGGGAAGAGCTGAGTCACGCCCGGCGAGAAGATCCCGAAGTGGGTGCGCGAATCCTCGGCCGTCTCCGGTCCGGAATGGCCGGCCACATACAGCACCTTGCCGACGCGGAGGTCGCAATCCTGGGCGAGCTGGCTGAACAAGCGCAGCGGGCCGTACTTCAGGTAGCTGAACGAGGCGTAAGTGGAGCACGCGCCCCAGAAGCCTTCGAAGCGGTCGAACGGGTCGGTCGCGAAGTTGACCGACGCCAGGCCGGCCATCATGCCGGCATTCGTGAACTCGGTGATCTCGGTCGGGAGGAGCGCGCCGGTGGGGTTCGAGTCGCGCTCGTAGTTGCCGAAGCCCGGCATGTCCCCGAACGGCTTGGCGAAGCCGGCGATGTTGGTCGACTCGGCCAGATCCGCCGAGCAGGCGATGAACAGCGGGCGGCCGAAGTCGCGCTTGGCGACGGCGTTGACGTACGAGCCCCAGGTGGCGAGGGCGGCGCGGTTCGGTTGCCGATCACCGGGCTTTCGCCACATCGTGTCGGGATAGCGTTCGAAGTCGAAGATGGCCGGCCCGCCGGCCGCGCGGTCGGACGAGGGTTCGGCGGCCGGACTGGCCGCGCGGTCGGACGAGGGTTCGGCGGCCGGACTGGCCGCACGGTCGGACGAGGGTTCGGCGCCCAGGCTGGCCGCACGGTCGGCGCCCAGGCTGGCCGCACGGTCGGCGCCCGGGCTGGCCGTGCTGCCGGACGCCTCGCGGGCTGCGCCGGCGCCGCTCTCCAGCCGGAACCCTTCGATCTCTTCGGGCACCGTTGCGGCGATCTCGAGGAGCCGGTCCGACAGCCAGTCGACCAGCTTCTCGTCGCGACGCATGACGCTCATCGCGATCTCGAGGTTGGCTTCCGCCTGCGCCGCCAGTGCTGCCGGATCGGACGGGGCCGGCTCGTCGACGCCCTGGTACTCGACGCCGTAGCGGGCCATGAATTCCTTGCGAGTCGCCCAGAACTCCGGGGCGTTGAGCTTGTGCGGGACGCCGTGGCTGGCGGAATCCAGCTTGCCGTAGCCACGTCCCTTGCGTGTCTTGAACCACGCCATGCTGGGGACGTTCGCGGGGTTCTCACCGCGGCTCGCATCGAGCACGGCGCGAGTGACCGGGCCCCATGCCATTCCGTCGGGCGTGCCGTCAACGCGCCATCCGTACGGCGCGAACCAGTCCTCCGGCGACCCGTGGACGACCGCCGAAGCCGGCCGCTCGTCGATGCCGAAATCGTTCCAGTCGACCAGGAAGACCAGATTGGAGAGGCCCAGCCCCCACGCCGAATTCTTCGTCTCGTGGGCGGCGCCGGGCGTCAGACCGCCCTCGCCCTCCACCACGAAGACCTTGACCTCGCCCGCGCCGGCCATCTTGAGCGCCAGGGCTTCGCCGGCGGCGAACGGCATGCCGTGGCCCGATGGGCCGGTGTTCGCCTTGAGGAACATCGTCCGACCGGCGAACTCGGCGTGGCCCGGCAGACCGCCGCGATGCCGCAATCCGAGCAAGTGCTCCCACGTCAGCGCGAATCGGCCGTCCTCGGGGAAGGCGTAGCGGGAATCGCCGGTGCGCTCGGCGCGGGCGCGAAGCCCCTCGTTCAGGACGGCGAGAGTGGCGTAGACGAGCGGCACGACGTGGCCGGCGGAGAGCACGAAGCGGTCGCCGAAACGAAGCCACGGCCGCCGGATGTCCCATCGCATCGCCCCGGACAGGAGGAGCGCGACCATCATGTGAACCTTCGAGCGCGAGCCGCCCGGATGCCCGCTCTGGCGGTAATTGAGCTCGAGGTCGATGCACTCGTCGATCAGGTCTTTGAGGACCTCGTAGTGGGCGAAGTCGCGCTCCGCCGCTGAGTACATCTCCTCCACGCCGGCGCGGGAGTCGGCGCGGGAGCCGGAGTGGGAGCCGGAGTGGGAGCCGGAGCGGGAGCCGGCGCGGGAGCCGGCGCGGAGATCGGACGCCGTCACGAGACGTGCACGCCGCTGCGCGCCTCGACGAGCGGTTCCACGACGGCTCGGGTGCGGCTCACCGCCTCGGCGATCTTCTCGCGCGAGTTGGCATAGCTGAAGCGCAAATGGTTGCGGCCCACGTGCCCGAAGGCAGTCCCTGCCAGGGCCGAGACGCCGCCCTCGTTGAGCAGCCGGTCCGCCAGGTCGGCCCCGGTCAGGCCCGTGCCGGAGATGTCGGGGAAAGCGTAGAACGCGCCCGACGGCCGCAGGCAGCTGACGCCGGGGATCGCGTTCAACCCGTCCACGATCAAGTCGCGCCGGGCCCGGAACTCTTCGACCATCGCCGTCACGGAGTCCTGCGGCCCCGTCAGCGCCTCCACCCCCGCCCATTGAGTCGCGGCGCTCGTGCAGCTGACGCTGTTGACGATCAGCCGGCTGAATGGGGTCACCAGCCGCTCGGGCAGGATGGCATAGCCGAGGCGCCAGCCGGTCATGGCGTACGTCTTGGAGAAGCCGTCGAGGACGATCGTCCGGTCGACCATGTCCGGCAGCGAGGCGATCGAAACGTGCTCGCCTTCGTAGAGGATTCGGCCGTAAATCTCGTCGGCCAGGACCACGAGATCATGCTCGCGGGCGACCGCGGCGATCTGCTCGAGATCCTCGCGGGTCGAGACGCCACCGGTCGGGTTGGCCGGCGAGTTGATGATCACCAGCTTGGTTCGCGACGTGATCAGCGAGGCCAGCTCTGCCGGATCGAGCCGGAAGGCATTTTCCTGGCGGATGGGGCAGGGGACCGCCGTCCCGCCGACGTAGTCGATCATCGACTCGTAGATCGGGAATCCCGGGTCCGGGTAGATGACCTCGTCGCCCTCCTCGATGAGGGCGAGCATCGTGAAGAACATGACGGGCTTGCCGCCGGGGACGACGACGACCCGGTCCGGCGACACGGTGAAGCCCTTGCGGGCCGTGGCGTCGGCCGCGATCGCGGCGCGCAGCTCGGGAATGCCGACGGTCGGGGTGTAGTGGGTGGCTCCGCGATCGAGGGCGCGCTTGGCCGCCTCGCGGATGTTCGCCGGCGTGTCGAAGTCCGGCTCGCCGATCTCGAGATGGATGACCGATCGACCGGTCGCCTCGAGCGCCCTGGCCCGGGCGGCGGCCTCGAAGGCCGTCTCGGTCCCGATCCGCTCCATGCGCGTCGCGAGTCTCATGGTCGCTTCTCCCAGATTTCGAGCACGCGCTGGCGGTCGCCAGTGTCACTTTGGCCGAGCATGGCAGCGGGTCATACGCAGGTCAAGTTCAGCTTCCTCACGGAACAGTGAAGGAGAGCTAAACTGTCGAGGGCGCCGCGCGAGGTCGCGCCCCACGAAGGAGTCGATCGAGATGCTCGGTGTCTGGCGGCTGCAGCTCCTGCGCGAGGTTTCGAGGCGCGGTTCGATCAAAGCTGCGGCCGAGGCGATGAGCATCACCCCGTCCGCCGTCAGCCAGCAGCTGGCGATCCTCGAGCGGGAGGCCGGCGTTCAGCTTCTCGAGAAGAGCGGCCGCCGCGTGCGCCTGACCGATGCGGCGGTGCTGCTGGTCCGGCACGCCGACACGATCACCGGCGCGATCGCCGCCGCGGAGGCGGACCTCGCCTCGATCCAGGAGCTCGTCACCGGCACGCTGCGAATCGCCGCATTCCCGACCGCTGCCCGCGCCATCCTGCCGCCCGTCATGACGGCGTTGAGTCGGCGGCATCCGGCGCTGCGCGTGACGCTGCGCGACATCGAGGCGGCGGAGAGCCTGACCGCTCTCCAGATGGACGAAATCGACATCGCCATCGTCGACGAGTACGACGAGCCGGCGCGCGTTTCCGACGGCGGCCTCGAGTTCTGCGAGTTCATGCGCGACCCGCTCTATCTGGCGCTGCCGCCGAACGGGTCGCCAATCGCGAACGCCTCGGACGCGGCGAGCCCTCCGGACCAGGCGAACCCCTCGGACCAGGGGCGCCGCCCGGAAACGGCCGTTCGGCTGTCCGACCTCCGCGACGCCTTCTGGATCATGGACACCGAAGACAGCCACCTCGGCCAGGTGACGCTGCGGGCCTGCCGCTCGAGTGGGTTCGAGCCGCACGTCAGGTCCAATTGCAAGGACTTCAGCGTGATCATCGCTCTCGTCGAGGCGGGGCTTGGCGTCGGTATGCTGCCGGGTCTGGCGATCCACGACCGCCCGGTTCGGGCTTCGATCCATCCCACCGATCCGCCGCTCGCCCGCCGTATCGCCTCGGTGATCCGGCCTGAGCGTCGCTCCCACCCCATGATCGTCTCCGCGCTTGCCGAACTGGAGCGTTTCGGCGCCACTTATGCGCCACCATTCGTTGCCGGGCCACCAGGTTAGGCACGGCCCACTCTATGGACCTAAGGCGTCTGGCGACATGTGCCATGCATTCCAGGGTCGGGCACACGTTTGCTGGCGAAGTGTTAGGATAGGGAGGTAGTCAGCCTGTGCGGTGCGGGGCCACGGCCCTGCCGGGGGAAACCGCGACGCTGGGGCCAAAAACCCGTAGAATATTACTCAGCTAATCCCTTTGCGACCCCGACGCTCCCCCTCGCGCCGGGGTCGCTTTCTATCTGCGACGGACGCGCTCGACCTTCTGCATGGACGAGCCGCTTCGACGGAGCTGCGACGGGCGCTATAGTCCAGGGAGCCGGGCAACGGCGTTGGCGCCGGGCAGTCAGGTCGACCGACAGCGGGGGATTGTGAATGGAAGCCAGGGGCCCCTCGGGAGCGGCGGACGGTCGCGCAAGCAGGCTCAGCGCGATCGGCTTCGGCGCTTTTGGCGCGGTTCTCGTTCTGGCGGGCGTCGTCTCGATCGCCACGGGCATCCCGAACCAGGCCCACAACATGGCGCCCCTCGCCGGGCCGGCGGATATCGGTCGGCGCCTGGGCGAGATATCGCCCCTGATTGCCGCCTCGCTCGCTGCGCTGGTGGTGGCCCTGGTTGTGCTGACGCTGGCTACGCGTAGGCTGAGCCGCGAGGCGGCCGCGGCCGAACTGATCGTGTTGGGCGTCGCGATCGAGATCTGCGTCATCGGTGCGATCGGGCGGATCGGGTATGCGCCAAATGGGTCGGTCCTGTTCGCCGGCCTGGCCTGCATCACCGGCGGGGCATCGGTCATCGCGGCCGGCGCGATCGCCGCGCTGGTGCGCGAATGAAGCCGCTTTCGGCCGGGCCGCGGCGCGGGGTTTCCGCGATCCTGGCGATCGACGCGATCGCGCTGATGCTGGTTCTGGCGACGGCGCCCGCCGCCTTCGTATGGCTCCACGGTTCGAAGCCCAGCCCATTGATTGGAAGTTCGGCCGCACGATCGCACACCCCTTCGCCGGCAGCCACGACCGCCGGCCCCGGAGTGGCAACCCCCGCGCCCGCGGCAACGGCAGCGACGATCACGCCGGTTCCGACCGCAAGGATTGTCTACGGCGACGGGACGTGGGCCGGCCTTCCCGCGATGCCCAGGTCGGCCTGGGGCGCCGGCGATGCGGTCCTCGCGAACGGCCGGGTGCTCGTCATCGGTGGTTTGAGCGGTCCGGACAGCACATCCGCCCTGGCGACGGTCGAGATATTCGATCCGGCCTCGACCTCCTGGACGATGGCCGCGCCGATGCTCCAGGCGCGTGCATATCCGGCCACTGCGACCCTGGCGGACGGATCGGTGCTGGTCGTCGGCGGGTCGCGCGGAGGTGTGCCGCTGGACAGCGCCGAGCGCTACTTCCCCGACAGCGGCACGTGGGTCTCGGTGGGCTCTATGGGCGCCCCTCGGACCCAGGCAAAGGCCACCGTGCTGAAGGACGGCCGCGTGCTGGTGACCGGCGGCGGTTCGGACGGATCGCCGACCTTCCATTCGACGAATGCCGCCGAGATCTTCGACCCGGCGACCGGGACGTGGACGCCGACGGCATCGATGTCTGTGGCGCGCGCTTTCCACACGTCCACGCTCCTTGCCGACGGCGAGGTCCTGGTAACCGGCGGCGCGAGCATCTATCACGGGAGCAAAGGCACCGTCGCGTCCACGGCTGAGATCTACGATCCGACATCTGCCACCTGGCACGCCGCTGCCGGAATGTCAGTGGCCCGCTACCACCACACGGCGGCGCTGCTGCCCGATGGGCGCGTGCTGGTCGCCGGGGGCTGGGCGCTCACGACAAACAGCGACAAGAGCCTCGCCACGGCCGAGATCTACGACCCAGCCGCGAACAATTGGACCGCCACCGGATCGATGGCCACGGGGCGGGCCCGCGGCAGCATGACGACGCTTCCCGACGGGCGGGTGCTCGTGGTCGCCGGAGTGGATCCGGCCTACCACGTCACGGCGACGGCCGAGATATGGGACTCGTCGAGCGGCAAATGGCAGCTCACGGGCCGGCTCGCTACGGCGGTCATGTGGCCCGCCCTGGCTCTGCTCCACGACGGCCGAGTCCTGGTGGCCGGCGGCGCACTCGATGTCGGGGCCTCGCACGCGACGTCTGCGAGCGCGATCTTCGCGCCCCCGGCGCCGTAGGCCGTCCGATCCCGGTTTGAAGGCGAATGGAGGCTCCGGAGCCAAATGGAAGAGACTCTTCTGGTATCCGTCTCGTTGCTCGCCATGTGGGTAGGCTTCTTCTTCGTCGCTTTTGTCGCCTCCATTGGTCCTGTTCGAGGTCGCAGGCTGCCTGCGATTCTGCGAGCGGTCCGGTTCGTGTTCCGGAGCGAGCGAGACCCTGAGTACGTGGGCGTGGCTACCTCTGTGGTTGTCAACCGGTGGAGCGTTCTGTTGTACAGGGTTGCGCTTGGCTGGTTGTGTCTCTTTGGGGTGGTCGCCCTGATCGGCGGCTCCTCTGGCGCCAGGTTCGTTTCGGCCCTTGGCATGGAGCCCTTCTTCACGGCTCTGGCAGCCATGCTGGCGCTGCTTGGATGGGCGGTCTATGTACTTGTCCAGTTCCGTCGAGCGCGTCCCAAGCAAGTAGTCCCGACCATACTGCGGAGGCTTCTTGATCTCCGACTGGCGGAACAAGCTCTCGAAGAATGGGGGATCGCGCCAACCCAGCAAGAAATGGCCCCACCGCGGCGCTCAGTCAACGACAGGGCAAGAGCCAGGAACGTACATCAAGGTAAGGAGGGTCGGGCTGTGGACCCTGCGGGATGGTGGATGGGCAATCGCGCGCGTCGGCCTGACTACGTGCTGAGACCCCTGCGAGAACCTGGATCGCCGAAGGCTGCAGTCTGGGTCGCCTCGATACTGGCTACAGTTGCCATAGCTGGCTGTAGCGGCGCCGCACCAGCCTCATCTTCTCTGTCACCCTCGCCAACCGTCATCTCTGGCTCGACGTCCACTCCTGGGTCTTCTCCAGCCACGTCCAGCGCGACTCCGTCGCCCTTGCCATCGGTCGCGACTCCAACGGAGGTCTTCACGCGCACGGGGCCGATGCTCACGGTTCGAGACTGCTTCTCGGCCACGCTCCTCAAGAACGGCCGAGTCCTTGTCGCCGGCGGCAGCGACCACTACTCGGAACTGAAGAGCGCCGAGCTGTACGACCCAAGCACAGGCACCTTTGGCTCGACAGGGTCGATGCGCGTCGGAAGGCAATGTCATACCGCCACCTTGCTGGCCGATGGTCGGGTGCTCGTGGCCGGCGGCGACCCCGACGAGGCTGGCATCGCGGACCTCTATGACCCAACAAACGGCCAGTTCAGGCCGACGGGATCGATGTTGCACGCGAGGATGTACGCCAGCGCCACCCTGCTAGCTAATGGGCAGGTGCTGCTGGCGGGCGGCTTTGCGGGCAACAGGACGCTGGCGTCGGCTGAGATCTACGACCCTGCATCCGGCAAGTTCCGCCCAACTGGCTCGATGAAGGTGGCGCGAGAGCTGCAGACCGCCACCCTCCTGCCGGATGGTCGCGTCCTGATCGCCGGTGGCGACAGCGGGCTGACCGACCCGGCCGCCTCGAGCGTCGCCGTCTACGCCTCGGCCGAGATCTACGACCCGGAATCCGGCAAGTTCAGCTCAGCGGGCTCGATGGCGGTGGCGCGCTCTGGGGCCGCAGCCGTCCAGCTCCCCGATGGCCGGGTGCTGGTTGCGGGCGGAGAGGGTGGCGACCAGAATCCTATCGCGTCCGCAGAGCTCTACGTTCCCTCCAGTGGGAAGTGGATGCCGACAGGATCGCTAGCGGTCTCCGTGTGGGAACCGCCGACTGCTCGACTCGTAGATGGTCGGGTTCTCTTCATCGAAGGCAGCGATCCGGCGGAGCTATTCGATCCCGCCACTGGCACTCTCCGAAAGACGGCGGCTCCACCGCCCTCTCAGCAAGGCGCCTTCAACACGGCGACGACGCTTGATAATGGCCGGGTGCTGCTGCTCATGGGCGACGACCCGTCTGCGTACTTGTTCTGGCCGTAGGCTCCGATTTGGATTGGGTCAGGCGGCGATATGCCTCCGGGCGGGTCGTGATCACCAGCGCGTCGAGCGGGCCGGCGCCGATCGTGCGACCTCCGGGTCAGGAGCCGAGGTAGGCCAGCACGGCGAGGACGCGACGGTGGGCCGTCTCGGATTCGGGCAGTTCGAGCTTGCCGAAGATGCTGGTGATGTGCTTTTCGGCGGCGCCTTCGGTGATGCCGAGGGCCTTGGCGATGCCGAGGTTCGTCCGACCCTCGGCCATCGCGGCGAGGACGTCCCGCTCGCGCGGAGTGAGTGTCCCGAGGCGATCGTCGCGGCGGCGTAGGACCATGAGCTGGGCGACCACTTCCGGGTCGAGCGCGGTGCCGCCGGCCGCGACGCGATGCAGCGCGTCCATGAACTCGGCGATGTCGGCGACGCGGTCCTTGAGCAGGTAGCCGACGCCGCCCGCGCCGTCGGCGAGCAGCTCCGTGGCGTACTGACGCTCGACGTACTGGCTGAGGACGAGGACCGGCGTCCCGGGCACGAGCCGGCGGGCTTCGATGGCGGCGCGCAATCCCTCGTCGCGCTGGCTCGGCGGCATGCGCACGTCCACGACCGAAACATCGGGCCGGTGCTCCAGGACAGCGGCGACGAACGACGGCGCGTCACCGACCTTGGCCACGACGGTTCCGCCGGTCTCGTCGATGAGCCGGGCCAGGCCTTCCCGAATGAGCGCCGAGTCTTCGGCGATGACTACGCGAATCGGTCTTCTCTCCACGAAAGGATCATGCACCAATGAGGCCGCCTACGGGAGCTGGTTGCCGCGGGCCGCGGGCCGCGAGTCTCGGGCCGCGCGCCGCGGGCCTCGGCCGCTCGCCTCGGGCCGCCGCTCGCGCGGCTCACGGGGCAGTTTCCAGTAGTGTCGGCATCTCGGCGCGCAGGAGCGTCGGTCCGCCCGCGGGGCTGTCGAGCGGAGCAGTCCGTCGAGCGCCTCGACCCGGTCGCGCAGCCCGGCCAATCCCCCGCCCGGTGCGGCCGTGGCCCCGCCCTTGCCGTCGTCCCAGACTTCCACGACCAGTCGGCCGCCCTCTGTCCGGCAGCGGATCTCGCAGCGCGTCGCCGTGGCGTGCTTGGCCACGTTGGTTAGCGCCTCCGCCACGACGAAGTAAGCGGCGCGCTCCACCGCGTGGGGTTGACGCTCGCCGGCGGGCAGACTGCTCTCGACGATCGTGGGAATTGGGCAGCGGCCGGCGACCGATCCAAGGGCCGCCACCAGACCGCGATCGAGCAGAATGGCCGGGGCGGCGCCGCGGACCAGATCGCGCAGCTCGGCCAGGGCCTGACGAGCCTGTTCCCTTGCGTCGTTCATCAGGGACCTGGCGCCGGCCGGGTCGGTCTCGATCCGATCGCTGGCCAGGCTCAGGTCGATCGCGAGCATGACCAGCCGCTGCTGGGCGCCGTCGTGTAGGTCGCGCTCGATGCGGCGCAGCTCGCTGGCCTCCACCGCCAGCATGGCCGAACGGCTGTCGCGCAGGTTCTCGACCCGCTGCCTCAGCTCGGCTCTCTCGTTCACGCACAGCAGCCCCTCGACTACGGCGCGGTGCATCTTGATCAGGCCACGCGACAGTGAGGCGGCTACGGGCAGGAGAATCAGCCCGCCGACGAAAGCGACCGCCACCAGGACGGGTGCCGCCTGAACGAGCTCGGTCGGGACCCGTGCGCTCGACGCCGTCCCGAATTCGAATGTGTATCGGCCCAACCCGAAGACGCCGACGGGTGTGAGCAGGAGCCCCAGCGAGGTCGCCCAGAAGACGACAATCAGGACGAACTCGATCAGGGTGAGCGGGAACGACACCAGAACGTAGATGACGTCTCGCCAGCGGTTCTCGTCCATGAACTCGGCCTCGGCGATTGCCCGCAGGCCGTGGCCGTAGGCGCGGTAGGGATGCGGTCGAAGCGGCCGGGGGTCGACGAGCGTCATTCGCCAGCGTTCGATCCGGGCCGCGACGCGGCACACTTCGATGCCGAGGCCCACGATCGCGAACCCGACCAGGACGATCATCAGCGAGCCGCCCGTCGAGAAGCATGTGGCCAGGAATGCGAACGAGAAAGTGCCGATGAAGAAGCCCATCAGGATCGAACCGGCGGCACGCCACGATGCCGGATCGAGCGGCGACATGAGGAAGTCGCGCAGATGCTCGTTGGTGCGATAAGGTCCGGTTGCGAAAGCAGGCTTCAAGGTATTCATCATGTCGCACAAGCTAGACGTATGCGAGTCGGTCGAACAGCCGGCCAGCGGGTGAATTCGGGCGGGGGCTAGCACCATAGCCGGCCCGGTGTCGACTGCGCAGCAAGGCACCCGCGGCGGTATCAGAATGATCTCGGGCGGCGACTCGGGTCATGCGTTGGCATCCAGTCGGTCAGCGACCCGGTTTCCGGAGGTTTGACGAAAATGTTGGAGTCGCCGCCAGGCGACGCTGCCGGGCCAGACGAGGCTTCCGGGCCAGACGAGGCTTCTCCGCCGGGCGGATACCGGCAGAGGCGATCGTCGGACCCGCTTCTCGCGTTGGCAGTGGTGGCGTCCGTTTGCCTGGCCTGCTCGGCGGTTGTGCTGCCTTGGATTCGGTGGGGCTCCTCCTACCAGGAATCCACCAACGTTGGCATCACTGTCAGTCTGTGGAACGCTGTCTCCAACGGCGCGGACAGCGGGCTCGGCGCAAGCTGGATGCCGGCAATCGCCGCGGGCATGGTCGCCGCCCTGGTCGGATCCCTGGTCGAGCTGGTTCGGCGCCCCGTCAGCCGACTGCCCAGGTGGCTTGCGCTGGCCGGGTTCGTCACGGCAGTGGGCGCATCCTGCCTCGGGTTTGTCCTGGGTGTGGGCGACCTCGCGGGCACAGCGTCTGTCACGTTCACGACCGGCTTCACGCCTTCGCTCGAGATCGGCTTCTGGGTTGCCCTGGGAATCGCCGTGGTCGGCGCTGTCATATCGCTGATTCGTCTGACTTCGCCTCCGAACCCGGCACGACTGCCGGCCCCATTCGCGCCGAGCCCCTGGGGTTCGCCGCCCGGAATAATGCCTGCGGGCTACTACCCACCGGGCGCCGAATCGTCGGAATACGTCGTGCGTGGCAAGCTCCCGCCCGGGTATGTGCCGCCCTCCTACAAGCCGGCCGTGTACCCCAAGCCCGGGTTCGTCACTCCGGCCTACATCATGCCGGGGCATCCCTTTCCCGGATTGGATCAGCCGTTCGCCGAGATCTCGGACGACTCGCCCCCGGCGACCGAGCCTGGGAGCTCCTCGACTGGAGCGCCGGCGCCGGGTCATCTTGCTGTGCTCGAGGCCGGCCATTCGAAGATATTCGCGGTCGAGCCGGGCAAGCGGCTGCTCGTCGGTCGCGATCCGGACGCGGAGATTCGCGTGTCGGACCAGAAGGTCAGCGAGCGCCACGCGACCATCGAGCGGCGGGGCGACGGGTGGGCGGTCCAGGACGTCGACGCCATGAACCCGACTCGACTGATCGACGGCTGGGGTACGAACCGCCAGGTCCGCGGCGAAACGGAGATATCGTCGGGGCAGGTTGTCGTGGGAGACGTGGTGATCACGCTCTACGCGAGTCAGCCCTGACGCTGTCGGCTCCGCACCGCGGCGAGCCGCACGAAGGGGCGCCTGGCGGCATGGGGCGCCGGCAGGCTACTATCGACCCGGCGGATGGAGAATCGTGGCCGGCATTCGAGTCGGCCGCCTCCCCAGCGGCGCCGCGTCAGGTTTCCCGGGCCGTTAGCTCAGTGGTAGAGCCGCCGACTTTTAATCGGCTGGTCGTGGGTCCGAATCCCACACGGCCCTCCAACTCCTACTTGGACCCGCGCTCCTCGAAGAGTCGCTGCTCCTCGATGGTGCGCTCGGCCAGGGGCTCCGCCTCGAGCCGGTCGTCGGGGATTATCGACCCGCTCTCGACCGATCTCCCGTAGGTGCCCTGAGCGAGGCGCTCCTCGGCACGGCCGACCGCGGCCAACTGGTCGCGAAGACCGGCCGCGAGGGCGTCGTCGACCCCCTCCGCTTCGATCGCACTGCCGGAGTCTCCGAGGTCGCCCGTCTGCTGGCTCCGGAGTGACCCTTCGCCTCGGATCTCCTCGTCCACGCCGGCGAGTATGGATTCAACTCGAGCCCGTTCCCGGGCAACGAGTTCATGAGCCCGTCGCTCGTTCACTATGGCCTCCCGGCCGCGTCGACCTTCAGTAGATCAGGGACGTCGAACCGCCGCCTGGATGTCGCCGAGGCGCTGCTGGACGTCTCCCTGGACCTGCCGGGCCTTGCCCTTGGCTTGCTGCTTCCTGTCGCCGGTCAACTTGCCAAGCCCTTCCTCGATTTTGCCCTGGGCTTTGTTGACTGTGCCCTTGGCGCGCTCGTCGGTCATATCGGTACTCCTGTCAGCGTGGTCGCCCACGGTCATAGATCGACATCTCGACGTAGAGTCTGGTCTCCGGCGAGCACCGGCCGCGAGGATGAGAACCCTCCCCGGGGCGCGCTTCAATCAGCGTTGCCGTTGTTGTCCGTTCCTGCAGCCTGAGGCCGTGCAGCTGCCGACGATCGGCCGAGCGGGTTCCCCGACTAGCGCTCCGCCGCCTTCAACACGCCGAAGACCGCGCCCTGGGGGTCGCCAAGGATCGCAAATCGCCCACCGGGAAAGTCCACCGGCGCCACCATCTCCCGGGCGCCGGCCTCGATCGCCTTCTTGAACGAGCCGTCGACGTCACCGACGTTGAAGTAAGGCATCCAGTAGCTGGGAACCTGGGCCGGAACCATGGGGTTCATCTCCATGCCGCCCGCGACGTCCTCGCCATTCAGATAGAACATCGTGTAGGGCGGCTGTCCCTCGCCCATCGGGCTTTCTTTCGAGGTCCAACCGAAGACCTCGGCATAGAACCGAACGGACTTCTCGAAGCCGCGAGCGTTCAGTTCGGCCCAGCCAAAGCCGGTCGCTGGCCCGGCGCCGAAACCGCGCATCGCCATCGGTTGCCAGGCCGAAATGAACGCACCGGAGGGATCCTGGAAGACGGCCATGCGGCCTTGTTCGGCGACGGTCATCGGCGGTGCGATGACCTTGCCACCGGCTGCCGTCACCTTCGCCGCCAGCGCGTCGGCGTCGTCGGTGCCGATGTAGATGTTCCAGGCTGTCGGTGCCTCGGCCATCATCTTGGGCCCGATGCCTGCCACGTCCTTGTCGCCGACCCTGGCCAGCGCGTAGCCGCCGTATTGCGGGTCGGGATTGACCTCGACTTTCCAGCCGAAGAGCTTGGAGTAGAACTCCCGGGAGCCCGCAGGATCGGAGCTCGAGAGGTCCAACCATGCCGGCTTGTTGACCAGTGCAGCAACGGCGTCCATCTCGCGTCTCCTTTGGCACTTGCTCGCTCCGGCATCTGTCGCCGGAAATACCTTGGAGTGAAGGTAGGGTTTTCCGGCACCGGAGGCGCCAGGACTGAGCTCTGTGCCGCCAGTCGGAATGGGCCGCGCAGGCGATCCGAGGCGTGGGACGCCGGGCAGCAAGCCGGCGGCGACGACGCCGCTGTTCAGGGCTCGATTGCAGGCGAGCGAGGGTTCTCATCCTCGCGGCCGGCGCCAGATCAGGTCGACACTCATCCATGGGTAGTGAAATCCGGAAGTTACGAGTCCCGGCGCGACGAAGCGCCGAAGGAGATGACTTTGGGAACAGCCGAGTTGGCCCTCAAGAAATCGTTCACCCGCTACGAGGCGCTCGCGACGGCAACGGAGCTCGGGATGGACTTCGAGTCGCTGAGGTACGACCTCGAGCAGTTCCGGATGGGAATGGATGTCGAACTGGAGCACGGGCCCCGGAGTCCGAAGACAGACGTCAGCGGCGACGACTCGATCATCACCGGGAAGATCGCGCTCGCCCACCTGAACGAGTTTCCGGACTACTACACCCGCCTGGCCGTTCTGGAGAACGAAGCCGCCGCGCACTGGAGCACGCACAAATAGCGCACTGCGTCTGAAAGGACGGTCCTTCTCATGCTCTGGACCATCGTCATAGTTCTACTGGTTCTGTGGCTGCTCGGCCTGCTCGGAAGCGTCGGCGGGGCGGCGATCCACTTCCTGCTGGTGCTGGCGGTCATCATTCTCCTCGTCCAGCTCCTCCGAGGGCGCTCGTCAGCCGGCTGAGACAGCTTTCGTGAGCGCCGCGGTCGACGCCAGCCGCGCGGGCCCCGGCACGACGAGAACCGAACACGGCGCGTGGTGAAGCACTGATCTGACGACACTCCCAACGAGCAGCCGCGTCAGACCGCTGTGTCCGTGAGTGCCCAGGACGATCAGATCGGCATCCCATTCGACCGCCGCCTCGACGAGCCGGTGCGCCGGGCTGCCATCCTGGACCTCGGCCTCAGCCTCGAGCCCCGCCGACCGTAGCTCGGCGGCGGTCGCCTGAGCGAGAGCTTCATGCTGTTCGCGAATCTGCGTTGAGGCGGCCTCGTCGGCTTCCCGGTGAGCCTCTCCGCGCAGCCATGGGTTCCATCGAGGATCCAGGTCGGCGACATTGAGCACTCGGACGCCCGCTCCGTGCAGGACCGACCAGAGGCGAACGGTCTCGGCTGCTGCCGCAGCGCTCGGGGAGCCGTCTTCGGCAAGCAGGATGCGGGCTATCCGTTCGCGCCGTGCGACCAGCACCGGTTTGGGGCTGTGGTCGACGACCTCGCCGGAGACCGACCCGAGCACGGCCGACTCGATGGCTCCATGGCCGCGGCTGCCCAGGACGATGAGGTCGACATCGTCGGCGGCCGCCCGGTCGAGGATCGCGTTCGCGGCCCGGTCGCACACGACATGCGTCTCGACCGTGAGATCGGCCGATGCGAACCTGCGGGCGATGTCGGTGGCCATGGCAAGCGCCGCCGCTTCCGTGGCTTCGTCGCGGTCGCTGGTGAGGTCGGCGGGCATGAGCATCCCCGGGCTGCCGAACATGTCGGCAGTGCCGGGATAGGCGGTGACGACCTCGATGGTGCTGCCACTCGGCCAGGCCAGGTTCGCCACGAGTGACGCCGCGCAGTCGGATGACGTGGAGCCGTCGACTCCCAGCAGAACTCGCATTGCAACTCCTCGTATGCGTCGGCGCTCGCTCGGCCGTGGTCGCGCCGGTCTACGTTCAGGCGCGCGACGCCGCAAGCTCAGGCACGGCCGGCGAACCCGGGTCGACGTCGTCGAGCTGCGGTCGAATCAGCGCAGTGACCCGGAGCAACTCGTCGAGCATTGCCCTGGCGGCACGGATCATCGGATCGCTGGGAGCGACCCGGCCGTCCGCGTCGATGAACTGGCTGAAGAACGGGACGTTCACCGATTCGACGACCGGGACCATCCTGAGGGCCGTGACCACCTGCTTGAGTTGCTGGACCGCGCGCGTGCCTCCGGCGACGCCGCCGTAGCTCACGAAGCCGACGGCCTTGTCGGCCCATTCCCCGGACAGGTAGTCGATCGCGTTCTTGAGCGCCGCGCTGTACCCGAAGTTGTACTCGGGCGTCACGAACACAAAGGCGTCGGCGCGTTCGACCGTCCGGCTCCAGCGGATGGTGTGCTGATGGACGTAGCGACGCATCCGCGGGTGGTTCGGTTCATCGAGCAGAGGCAGGTTGAGCTGGGCCAGATCGATCAACTCGACATCGAAGCCGCCATGAGCGACCGCGCTGTCGCGAAACCACTCCGCGAACTTCGGGCCGACACGCCCCGGGCGAGTGCTGCCGATGAGGATGGCGAGGATTGGCTCTGGCATGTCCCTGATGCCTCCCGATGTTGTTTACTCTCGCGACCGAGTCTGAGCGTCGGCCGACGCTCACGCGAGGATGAGAACCCTCCCGTTCGCGTCAAGCCGAAACGGGCGGTCGACCTCTCAGACGGACTCGACGGGCTCGTTGAACCGCAAGAGAACCGCTCGCCGCCCGGCCATCCGGATCTCGGTCAGGGCGCAGTTGCCGATGGCGGGATACAGCCGCCGGTAATCGGCGAGCGGCGCCCCCAGCAACTGGCACAACGCCAGCCGGATCACGGTGTTGTGCGCCACCACGAGCACACGGCCGTCGGGATGGATTTCGGCGATGTCGCCCAGGCAGGCAACGAAGCGCGCCCCGGCCTCGACGGGATCCTCTCCGCCCGGCAGATGATTGGCGACAGGATCGAGGCTGAAGGCGACAAGAGCGGCCGGAAACCGCTCGCGCATTTCCCGCGACGTGAGTCCCTCGCCTTCGCCGAAGTCCAGCTCCCGCAACCGGGCATCGATCTGCAATCGCCGGCCCGCCAGGTCGGCGCACGGAGTCGCGGTGAGCACCGCCCGGCCCAGCGGGGAGGACCAGACCCCGGAGAGGCCGGCCGAGGAAGCCCAGGTCGCGAGTCGCGCGGCTTGAGCGAGCCCGCCGGGGGAGAGCTCCACCTCCGACACCCCGGCGTACCTGTTCTCGGCGTGCCACACGGTCTCTCCGTGCCGGACCAGCACGAGGTCCGTCATGGCCGCGCCCGTTCCCGCGCGTGAGCCGCGAGGTCGGCGCCGAGCCAGCCACGACCCTCGAGTTCGTCGACGAAACGGGCGTACGAGGCGGCGAAGCGGTCGACCGACCCGGCTCGCGGCTCGATCGTCACCCGGAGGCGCACCATCTCGGCGGCGACGTCGGCGGGATCTCTGCCCGGGCTGGCCGCCAGAACGGCCATCCCGAGCGCGGGCTCCGAGTTCTCGGGAAGCGAGACCGGGCGCCCGAGGATGTCGGCGCGGAGCTGGCACCAATACTCGTTCCTCGTAGCGCCGCCCGTGATGACGAGGTCGCCGTCGATCGGGGCGCCCAGGAGATCGAGGTAGTCGTAGCACAGTCGTTCCACGTAGCCGACTCCCTGCAGGACGGCCGCGAACCGGTCCGCTTCCGAGCCGTCGCCCCCGAGCGCGAAACCCTCCGCCGCCGGCGCGACGAACGGGAAGCGCTCGCCCGCCGACGCGAGCGGGTACGCCAGCATCGCGGCCGGCTCGTGGGCGGAGGCGGCGCGACCGAGCTCGTCGAGATCCCGGCCGGCGAAGTCCCGCGAGATCAGGCCCGCACCGGTGCTCGACGCGCCGCCGGGGAGCCAGTCCCCGTTCGGGGCCCGGTGCGAATAGACGGCACCGAGCGGGTCGTGGATCAGTTCGTGAGTGACGCCCTTGACGACGAGCGTCGTGCCGAGGACCGAGTTCCACCGGCCCGGACGCAGCGCCCCGGCACCGAGTTGCGCGGCGCAGCCGTCGGTCATGCCCGCGATCACCGGCGTGCCCAACGGGATTCCGGTCGCTGTTGCGGCCGCCCGCCCCACCGTTCCGATGACCGTCCCTGAGCGGACCAGCCCCGGCAGCAAATCCGCCGGCACGCCGAGCTCGTCCATGACCGCCTGCGGCCATCGTTCCTCTACGAGATGCGCGCCGCTCTTGAGCGCGTTGCTCAGGTCGGCGGGCACGTCGTGCCCCACGAGGCGGCGGTTGATGAAGTCGGACTGGTGCGCGAGCCTGGCGCCGCGGGGAAGCAGCGGGTAGGCCTCCAGGAGCCAGAGGAGCTTCGGCAGCGCCCACGACGGCTGCATCCGGCAATAGCCCAACTCGGCCCAGATCCGCTCGCCCGCCGCGTTGACTCGAGCCACGAGCGCCGTGGCGCGGGTGTCGTCGTACATCAGACCCGGTGTCAGCGGCGATCCTTTGCGATCGACCAGCAGGATCGTTCCGGATGTCGCATCGACGGCGACGCCGCGGACTGCTTGGGCCGAGACCGTCTGCATCGCCTCCGACGACGCGGCGGCGATTGCCCGCCACCACGTTTCCGGGTCCTGCTCGTGGCGCGGCCCCGACCTCTCGCTGGTGAGCGGCCGAGTGCCCGCCCCGACGACCTCGCCGTTCGCAGTAACGGCCAGCGCTCGTGCGCTCTGCGTGCCCACGTCGAGACCGAGCCAGACCTCGGGTCGGCGATCGACGTCAGCGTGGCGGGCGTTCATGCTCTCCGCCCCCTCGCGGCCGGCGCCCGCCCCGAGTCTCGAGTGGTCAACCGCAACTTCGCCATGTCGGGATCATGCATCACGGCGTCAAAGGGGCTCGGCGCGCGGTTGTTGCGCCGGCCTCGGCCGGCCACGCAACGGTGAGGTCGCGCTATTGCGCCGTCGGCGACCCGCTCGGCCGGCCGTGCTCCGCGACGATGGCCACGACCGTGTCGACGACGGCCGGGAGCGCCCGCTCCACGGCGGGCGAGAGTTCATCGCCGACCTCGAGGGAGGCGGCGCCCACGCTCACCACGAAGACGGTCGGCGTGGCGCCCCACAGCTCGCCGGCCAGCGCGATCAATGCCGCCGGCTCGGTATGGTGGGACCAGGCCGATCCGGCAACGGGGCTCGGATCGAGCCGTCGCACAGAGATGTCGCCCGCCTTGCCGTCGACACTGATGTCGATCAGGACGACGAGAGACGCTTTGCTGAAATCGACCGCCAGCTCCGGGGTCAGCTGATGCTGCCAGGTCACCCGGGCTCCTGAGAGCCGCGGATCCTGGGCGAGCAGCGCAGCCGCGTGCCAGCCGAAGCCGTCGTCGCTGCGCAGCGCGTTGCCGTAGCCGACGATGAGCGTATTCCCCGCGGCATCAGCCGCCGCCGACTCGGGGGCGTTGTGGTCAGCCGGCTCCGCCGGCACGCTCACCGCGCGAGCTCGTCCAGGACCGCTCCGTCGGGGCCGACAAGCTGGATCCGAAGGGTCATCTCACCCAGGGCGTGCGTGGAGCAGCTGAGGCACGGGTCGTAGCAGCGGATGACAGCCTCGACTCGATTGAGCATCGGCTCGGTGATCTTGTCGCCCTTGATGTGGTGACGTGCCACCTGGAGCACGGCGCGGTTCATCGCCATGTTGTTGTGGCCGGTGGCGATGACCAGGTTGGCCCACAGCACGATGCCGTCGTCGTCGACCTTGTAGTGGTGCATGAGCGTGCCGCGGGGCGCCTCTGAGACCCCGATGCCTTCGTTCCGGTTGACGCCGGCCCGCGAGAGGATGTGCGTCGAGAGGATGTCGGGACCGCGCAGCAACGCCTCGATCTTCTCGATGCAGTGGAGAGTGTCGATGAGGCGCGCGTAGTGGTAGTGGAACGAGGATCCGGCTACGCGGCCGACGCGCCAGCGGAACTTCTCGAGTTCTTCGTCGGCGCGGGGCGTGCCCATCCTGTCGGCGACGTTCACGCGTGCGAGCGGGCCGACACGATAGATGCCGTCCGGATAGCCCATCGGCTTCCAGTACGTCGACTTCAGGTAGGACCACGGCTCGACGGCTTCGCCGATGTAATCGTTGAACTGGTGCGGATCGACCCGGTCGGCAAGGAACTTGCCGTCGGCGTCGATGACGCGCAGCCAGCCATCGTAGTGGTCCACGTTGCCGTGGCGGTCGACGAGGGCCATGAACGCCGAGCGGAAGTTGCCGAAGCTGGCCGCTTCCTCTTCCCAGCGCACCATGTCCGTCTTGTACCAGGCGATCGCCCGCTCCACGGCGGCGATTGCCTCCGGGAGGCCGGCGAGTATCCGGTCACGCACTTCCGCGGTGAGTGGCTTGGCCATGCCGCCCGGGATGATCCAGGTCGGGTGGATTCGCTTTCCGCCCAGCCATTCGATGATCTGCTGGCCCCACTTCCGGAGCGCGATGCCGTCCTTCGCGAGCTGCGGGTTCTCTCGGGCCAGCCCGATGATGTTGCGTTTGGCCGGGTCGGCGTCGAAACCGAATAGGAGGTCCGGAGCCGAGAGGTGGAAGAACGACAGCGCGTTCGACTGGACGATCTGGCCGAGGTTGATGATCCGTCGCAGGTCCGCGCCCGTCGGGGGCGGCTCCACGGCCAGGATGTCGTCGACGGCCTTGGCCGAGGCCACCAGATGGCTGACCGGGCAGATGCCGCAGATGCGGGCCATGATTGCGGGCATCTCGTGGACCGGGCGGCCCTGCGTGATGCGCTCGAACCCGCGGAACTGGGTTACGTGGAAGTGGGCGTCGACGACCTCGCCGTGGTCGTCGAGCTGAATGGTGATCTTGGAGTGGCCCTCGATCCTGGTGACGGGATCGATAACGATTTCGCGGCTCATGTGGCTCCCGTCAGCGACCGAACCGGGCCCCGGTCACGTCGGGGACGCGACCGGCCAGCAGGTCATCGAGCAAGTTGTAGATGAGGTCGGCGGACGGCGGGCAGCCGGGCAGGAAGATGTCGACGTGCACGACCGTGTGTACCGGCCGCGCGGTCGGCAACAGCTTGGGCACGACCCGCGACGGGATCTGGGGATTGATGGTCGCGTTTTCGATATACGCCCGGTCCAGCAGCGGCAGGACGCCGATCGGATTGCGCATGCCCGGGACGTTGGAGGTCACGGCGCAATCGCCGAAGGCGATGATCGTCTTGGTTCGTTCGCGGACCAGCTTGATCTTGTGAAGATCGTCTTCACTTGAAACGGCACCTTCCACCAGACACACGTCCACGTTCTCCGGGAACTCCTTGAAGTCCACAAGGGGGCCGTAGACCAGATCCGCCCGTTCGAAGATGTCGAGCAGGCGCTCGTCGAGGTCGATGAGCGACATGTGGCAGCCCGAGCAGCNNGTCACCGTCCACGCTCCTCTTCTACGATCTTGAGCCAGGGCAGGAATGGCCGCTGGTGCTTGCTACCCGAGGCAACCGCGCGGCCCTTTTCGAAGAGGGCTCCGGTCGGGCAGACCTGGACGCACTTCCCGCAGCTGGTGCAGGTCGTGGACTCGCCCCACGGGATGCCCATGTCCGTCTGAACTCGGGTCTCCAGGCCGCGATGCATGACGTCCCAGGTGTGCGCGCCCTCGATCTCGTCGCAGACGCGCACGCAGCGCAGGCACAGGATGCAGCGGTTGTGGTCTATCGCGAAGAGCCGGTGGCTGGCGTCGATGTCCAGCTTGGGGCTGATGCGCGGCAGATCGAAATGCGTCAGTTCCAGATCCGCTGCCAGATCCTGCAACTCGCAGTGGTCGTTGGCAACGCAGACCGCGCAGACGTGGTTCCGCTCGACGAAGAGCATTTCGGTCACGGTCCGGCGGTATTCCTGAAGTCTCTCGGAGTGGGCCGTGACGTCCATGCCCTCGGTGATCTTGGTCACGCAGGCGGCCGTGAGCTTGGGTGAGCCCGCGATCTCGACCATGCACAGGCGGCAGGCGCCGCGATCGTGGATTCCTTCGAGGTGGCAGAGGCCCGGAATGTCTATCCCGTTCTCCTCGGCCACTTCCATCACGGTCTGGCCTTCCGAACCGGCGACGTCTTTGCCGTCGATGCGGAAGGTGAAGACGGTGCTCATGCCATCACCTCCGGCGCAGTGATCGTGCAGACGCCGGCGGGACAGGTCTTGTCCACGATGTGGGCCATGTACTCATCCCGGAAATAGCGCAGCGTGCTGAAGATCGGATTTGGGGCTCCCTGGCCGAGCCCGCAGAGAGACGTCTTCTGGATGATGCCGGCCAGTCGTTCGAGCTGAGCCAGGTCGTCCAGCGTGGCCTCGCCCCGCGTGATGAGGTCCAGGATCATGTAGAGCTCTGTAGTGCCGACGCGGCACGGGACGCACTTGCCGCAAGACTCCTCGCGGCAGAAGTCCATGAAGTACTTGGCGACGTCGACCATGCAGGACGTGTCGTCCATGACGATCAGACCGCCCGAGCCCATGAACGAGCCGACTTCGATGAGCGACTCGTAGCTCACCGCCATGTCGAGGAACTGGGCCGGGATGCAACCGCCCGATGGGCCGCCCGTCTGAACGGCCTTGAACGGCCGGCCGTCGATGATGCCGCCACCGATGTCGAACACGATCTCCCGCAGGGTCGTGCCCATCGGGACCTCTATCAGCCCCGTATTCACGATCCGTCCGGCGAGCGCGAAGACCTTGGTGCCTTTGCTCTTGCCGATGCCGTACTCCGAATACCAATCGGCGCCCTTGTTCAGGATCGTCGGCACGTTGGCGTACGACTCGACGTTGTTGAGGAGGGTCGGGCAATCCCACAGGCCCTGGACCGCCGGATACGGCGGCCTCGGTCGCGGTGTACCGCGGCGGCCTTCAATCGACGCGATCAGAGCGGTTTCCTCGCCGCAGACGAACGCGCCCGCGCCGAGCCGGATCTGGACGTCGAAGTTGAAGTTGGTGTCTGCAATCCCGGTGCCCAGCAAACCGGCCCGCTGGGCCAAGCGGATTGCGGTCCGGAGGCGAGAGACCGCGAGCGGGTATTCCGCTCGGCAGTAGATGTAGCCCTCGTTGGCGTGAACGGCGAAGGCCGCGATCGTCATGCCCTCGAGGACCCGGAACGGGTCGCTCTCGAGGACGCTGCGGTCCATGAACGCCCCGGGGTCGCCTTCGTCCGCGTTGCAGACGACGTACTTCTGAGTGCCCTCGGCCTTGGCGACGGTGGTCCACTTGAGGCCGACGGGGTAGCCGGCGCCGCCGCGGCCGCGCAGGCCGCTGCGGGTGATCTCGTCGCGGACTTCGGTGGATGTCATGTCGGAGAGGACGTGTTTGAGCGCCTCGTAGCCGCCGCGGCCGACGTAGTCGTCGAGGCTTTCGGGATCGATGCGGCCCATGTTCTCAGTGACGACACGGAGCTGCTTCTCGAAGAACGGGCCCTGCGGGCGGCGCGTGTCGGTCGGCTTGACCTTCTTGAGGGCCTTGACGATGCCTTCGACGTCGTCCGGCTTGACCCGCTCGAAGAGTTCGGCCGTCTCGGCGATCTCAACCAGCGGACCGGCGGCGCAGAGTCCGAGGCAGCCCACGCGCTTGATCGTCACGTCGGTCATGCCGGCTGCGGCGATGCGCTCGCCGAGGCGAAGGGTGATGTCGTGGGACTGGGCCGACATGCAGCTGGCGGCCTCGCACACGTACGCCGAAGCGCGCGGCTGCCCGTCGGCGGTTTCGATGGTCGCGCGGCGGTGCGTTGGACGCGCGGTGGCAGGCATCTCGCTCACATGGCCTCCAGCTGGGCAACGAGATCGTCCACGTTCACCTTGCCCTTGACTTCGCCGTCGATGATCACGGCCGGTGCCAGGCTGCACGAGCCGACGCAGCGCGCGGTCAGGACCGAAATCTTGTTGTCCGCAGTGGTCTGCCGGGGCTTCACGTGGAGCGCCTTTTCGAGACCGGACAGGATGTCCTTCGCCCCGTTTATGTAGCAGGCGGTGCCGGTGCAGACGACGCAGGTGTGCTCGCCTTGCGGCTTGAGGGTGAAGAACGAGTAGAAGGTCGCGACGCCGTAGACGCGCGAGTGCGGCACGCCGAGCGTGTCGCCGACGTAGTTGAGAGCGTCGGTGTCAAGGTAGCCGAACGCCTCTTGGGCGGCATGGAGGGCCTCGATCAGCGCGGCCGGACGATCGCCCATGCGGCGCATGCGGGTCTCGACGATCTTCCAGCGCTTGTCGTCGGTTGGTGCCTGTGGCTTGGCGTGCAGGACGGGCATTGCCCTCCCTCCATGGTGATAGGGCGAGGGGAGCACAAATCAGAAGCCGGTCGGCGTGCACATAGCACGATCTAACAGGGAATTCCGAGCGGTTGACCCGATGATAGGGAGCCGGATCGACGGCTCAGCGGGCCGCTATTCCCGACTCCGGGGGCCGTATCTCCCTGTCCTGCCGGGCCGGCTGGGGCGAATAGGTCTCGGCGACCGCGGTTCGGGACGGTGGTCCGAGCGTGACCGCCCCTCCTGTTCGCCCGTCCTCCGGCCGAACGGCTACGCTGACGCGAAACGGCGCGACACCGCAGAAGCGACGCAGGCAGGGCGTCGGGCCGGCCGGAAGGAGAGTCGTGGGCCAGGAAAAGGACAGGATGATCGGGGGCGAACTCTATTACGCTTTCGATCCCGAGCTGATCGCCGACCGCCTGCGGGCCTCGCTTCTGTGCGAGCGGTTCAACGCGACGAGTGCGACGCAGGACACAGAGCGGCGCGAGATTCTCGAGGAGCTCCTGGCGCACATCGGCGACGACGTGATCATCCTGCCGCCCTTCCGGTGCGACTACGGCTACTTGCTGAGCATCGGCAATAGGTCGTTCATCAACTACAACGCCATCATCCTCGACAGCGTCCCGGTGACGATAGGCGAGCGCACCTGGATCGGGCCGGGGCTGCAGCTCTACACCGCCTGCCACCCGCTCGACGCGGCGACTCGCACCGCACCCCGCCCGCTGGAGTCGGCCGAGCCGATCACGATCGGGGACGACGTGTGGCTCGGCGGCGGCGTCATCATCCTGCCCGGCGTCACGATCGGAGACGAGGCCGTGATCGGCGCCGGCAGCGTCGTAACCCACGACATCCCGTCGCGCGTCGTCGCCGTCGGCAACCCTTGCCGCGTCATACGTCAACTCTGACGACCGCGCAGACGGTCAGGGGCGGTTGCGAAACCGCGACGCCGGGGATCCCGGGACGGCGCCGATTCCTAGGCTGCGCCGCCGGCGCCACGGTTCGAACGACGTCGGGCCCGATACCAGGCCAGGTACTCGACCAATTCGTCGCGCTCGTCGTCGGTGAGATCGACGAAGAGTGCGGCACCGATAGAGTCGGAAGGACCTGCACCGCCTTCGGGCATGTCGGGCAGACGGTATCCGCTCAGACGCATGAGTTCGGCGTACGGCACCGTGAGGGCTTCGCTGAGCCGATGGAGGACCTGCGGAGATGGCTTCTTGACAGCATCGTTCTCGAGCTTGCTCATGTAGGCGGCCGAGATTTTGGCCGCCCGGGCCACATCTACCGCCGACCGATTTCGTCGTGTGCGCGCCTGCCTGAGCACGTTACCTAATGATGCCGCCATCGAAACTCCTGTCCGGGTGAATATACTGTAGTAAACGTAGACACTACAGTTGACAAGCTCAGGGACCGTGGTTCACTTCAATCGCAGAACTGCCGGAGAGCTAGTCGACGAGAACTTTGGTTTCCCGCTTCTCCGGATGGCATTCTCGCTTCAGGCGTCGAAATGGACCAGGCGCGAAATCGCTGGTTTGTGGTGGGGACGATGGTCGCCGCAGGCGTGGCCAGCATCCTTCTTGGCATTATCTCTCTATGCCGCTTCCTGAGCGACGCAAGCGGCCATGACGTCGTTTCGCCAACGGGCGGCTCGAGGCCGATCGTTTCGAACGGTGGTCCGACATGATCGATCACGGACTCATGATGATTGAGCGCTTCCGCGACCTCCTGGACGGGGCCCCGGTGGTTGCGTTCATGAAGGACACCAGTGGTCGCTATCTCTATGCGAACCGTCACGCAATCGACACGTTTGGAGAGCTGACCGGACTCGATGGGCAAGGCCGGACTGATACCGAGATGTGGCCTCCGGAGGTTGCCGCGCAGATCCGGGCGAGCGACGAGGAGGCCCTCAGTTCGAACGGGATGCAGGTCTTCTCGCAGGTCCTGCCGCTTCCCGACGGGCCACACAAGGTTATCTTCCTGAAGTTCGCCATTCCCACCGACGGCCCGGACGTCACCCTGTGCGGCATCGGCTTCGATCTCACGGACCACTCGAAATCCGAGGAAGAGCGCGACCGTCTTGCCGCTGTCGTCGAGCAAGCCACCGAGTCGGTCATGATGGTCGACCTCGATTCCCGCATCACCTACGTCAATCCGGCCTTCGAGCGGGTGACCGGCTATTCGCGCGACGAGGTCATCGGCCAGAACCCGAACATCCTGGGAAGCGGCGTGCACCCGCGCTCCTTCTTTGAAGGGATGTGGGCCTCGATCACGGCCGGCGCGCCATGGGTCGGCGAGATGGTCAGCCAGCGCAAGGATGGTTCGCTCATCACTGAGTCCGTCATCATCTCGCCGCTGCGCGCACTCGCGGGGCCGATCACCGGCTATCTGGCACTCAAGCGCGACGTCACGGACGAGCGAGCGTCCGACGACCGCGAGAAATCCGCCAACCGGGAGCGCGTGCTGATCATGGAAACGCTCCGCGGCCTGCAGCCCGGCGACACCCCGGAAGCGACCGCGCAGGCGATCTGTCGCCAGGTGGCAAACCTCAGCGGCATCTCTGCGGCACAGCTCCTCTTCTTCGAGCGCGACGGTCGCGCAATGCCGATGGGCTTTGTCGTGGCAGGCCGCCCGGACCCGCCGATGCAGCGCCTCGTCTACCAGCGCAGTCGGCAGCTGCAGAAGCGAGCCGCCCACGGGCCGTGGGTCGAGCCTTGGCAGAACCTACAGGGGCACCCGTTCGATCAGCTGGTCCAAGGGGTCGGCGCGCGTTCCCTCGGTTATGCGCCGGTGCGGTACAGCCAGGAACTCGTCGGGCTGCTCGTCGTACAGGCCACTGACACCGTCGACAGAAGTTCGGTCAGCGAGGCATTGCCGGCTCTCGTCGCGTTCGCGGACCTCGCCGGGGCACTCCTTGGCCGAGAAGTGGCCGGTCGGGGGCATGCGGAGCTCCGCCGCGAGCACATCGCGGAGATCATCACCCACCGCAGTTTCCGACCCGTCTTCCAGCCGATCCTCGATCTCAGCCTGAATGAGATCGTTGGGTACGAAGCCCTCACGCGTTTCACCGACGGTTCCGATCCCGAGACCGTGTTCGCCGAGGCAGTCGAGGTCGGCCTCGGAGCCGAACTCGAAATCGCCACCCTCCGGTCGGCTCTCGCCGCCGCCGAACTCCTCCCGCGGTCGGCGTGGCTCAACGTGAACGCGTCGCCGGAGCTGATTCTCGCGGGGAAGCCGCTACGTTCGATTCTGGGCGCATGCCGCCGGCGCCTCGTGGTGGAGGTCACCGAGCACACGCGAATCTCCGACTTCGCGGCGTTCCGCGCTGCCATGGCCGAGCTCGGCCCGACGGTGGAGCTGGCAGTCGACGACGCAGGTGCCGGATTCGCCGGCCTCCGCCACATCTTCGAGCTGCGCCCGGCGTTCGTGAAGCTGGATCGGTGGCTGGTCTCCGGGATCGAGTCCGATGAAGCCCGCCAGGCCATGATCGTGGGACTTCGCCACTTCGCTCGCTCGACCCGATGCCGGCTGCTCGCGGAAGGTATCGAGACCGAGCGTGAGCTGGCCGCCCTGCGACTCCTCGATATCGACCTCGGCCAGGGCTATCTGCTCGGTCGACCGGCAGCGGTAGAGGCGAGCCAAGCCAGCGCATTCGCGGCGGTGTAGTCGATGGCTGGACGACCCGGCTTCTTTCGGAATACTCGCGAGAGTGGCGAACCCGACCGCGACGGCGAGGCCATGTCTGGGCCCGGCATCGTGACGGGCGACACGTCGTTCTTCCGCCTGGGCGAACCAGACGCCCCCCTCCCTCCGGGCGGGCTCGGCGCACCGGCCGGTTTCGATCCGATCTGGGGCACGCTCGGCGCGCCGAGCGACCAGGGCGGAGGGAGCTGGCGAAGCGGGCCACAGCAAGAGGACGATGGCGTCGCTGTCGAAGTCGATATCTTCGGCGACGGATTCCACATCGCCGGTCAGATCCGTACGGGCAGGTTCGACCGTCTGTCCGACTGGATCAACATGCAGACGGGCTTCATTCGGGTTTGGAACGCCTCGCAGGTTCACGGCGGCGACCGCGCCCGCGACCCGAATGAGCGCGCGGGCGAACTCTGGGTGCGCCTCGGCCAGATAGTCATGGTGGCCGCGCGGACGATCGTCCAGCAGAACCGTCCCGGAGCGCCCGTGGTTCAGAAGCAGTGGCAGAAGGTTTCGATCAACACGCCCGGCTACAACCTTCGGGGCAACTTGCATGTCCACGCAGACGGGTCGATGAAGCAGTTCCTCGAGGCTCCCGATCCGCATTTCCTGCCCATCACCGACGTGGCGGTCCGCGGACTATCGCGCCCGGCGCTGGTCACGCGGTTCCCGTTCGCGATGGTCAATCGCGAGCAGCTCGTCAGCGTTCTGGCCGAAGCCGAGGCCCCAGCTCTGGAGGCGGAACCGACGGAGGTCCGGAGTGCCTGACCTGAGTCGTCCGGTGTCTCGTATCGACGCTCTCCGACCCCACGCCGGCCGGCTGGTCGGGCCGTCCGAACCGGCGCGAGGGTCGGACCCTCTCAAGTCCAATGCGGATCTGCGACACGCCCGCGGAGTCGCGCTCGATCGGATGCTGATGGCCCTCGCTGCCGGCATCTGGGGCATCACCGTCGCCTGGCTCGTGTCCGGCCTTGGGGACGCTGCCGCCCGCCGCGCGATTGCCGATATCGGCGAATCCGCGCTGGACCTGCTGGCTGCAGCGATCGTCCTTCGGGCCGCCCTCAGCATCGAAGTCCGGCGGGTCCGCCTTGGGTGGGTCGTTCTGGCCGTAGCCATGATCGTCTACGCCTGGGGCGACCTGATCTGGGCGTGGCTGGATCTCGGCGGCGGCAGCACAGACTCCCCCTCGTGGGCCGACGCCGCTTACGTCTCCTACTACCCGATCGTGGCCCTCGCCCTGTTCATGTTCCAGCGCGCATCGTCCGCGCGGAGCGACACTCTCCGGCTCACGATCGACTCGCTGATCGTTGTCATCGGCGGCGGCATCGTCGTGTGGCACACCCTGTTCCGGCCCATCCTTGCGTCGCTGGATCCGAATCCGGTGACCGCCGCGCTCGCGCTCGGCTACCCGATCGGCGACCTCGTCCTCCTGTTCGGGGTCGCAGCCACCGCACTGCGCCGCCCGCCTGAGATCGACGCTAGGGCGCTGGTGGCACTTGTCGGCGGGCTGGGGCTCATGTTCGTGGCCGATGTCGGCTATGGGCAGTTGAACCTCACCGGTTCATTCGGCCTGGAGCGCTGGCCCGACGTCATCTATCTCAGCTCGACGATGCTCGTGGCGCTCGCCGGGTACTTCCAGGCGCATCCCGCCGCGTCGGCCGAGGGCCGCGGCAATACCATGAGCCGCTGGCTCCTTGCCCTGCCCTATGTTGCGCTGGCGGCCGGCTACTCGGTCCTCGTCGGCCTCGCCATGGGCAGGGTCACGGGCGAGCTCATCGAGGTCCTGTACGGCGCCGTGGTGCTGACGGCGGTCGTCCTGATCCGCCAGGAACTGGTGTTGCGAGACAACAGCCGGCTGCTTGCCGAACAGGCACGGCGGGAGTCCGAGGAGCGATTCAGAAGGCTGGCCGCGAACACGTCCGACGTCGTCGTGCTCGTGGATAGAGCCGGCGTCGTGACCGACGCCCCACCGGCGGTCGCGCGCGTCCTCGGAGTCGACGCTTCCAAGCTTGTGGGCCGTCCGATCTCGCGGTTCATTCACGCCGACGACGCCAAACGCGCAGAGGCTTTCATCGCGGACGTGGCGGCCCGACGGTCCGTCACCCAGCCGATCGAGTGGCGCCTGTGGGATGCCACCGGCGTGTGGCGCCAGGTGGAGACGATCGCCGTCAATCTCCTGGACGACCCCTCGGTCGGGCAGATCGTTCTCACCACGCGCGATGTCAGGGAACGCAAGACGCTCGAGCGACAGCTCACGCAGGTTGCCCTGCACGATCTGCTGACCAACCTCCCGAACCGCACTCTGTTCCGCGACAGAGTGGGGCATGCGCTCGCCGGCGCCCCCGGGGCTCAACGGAGCACGATCGTCCTCTCGCTGGGCCTGGACAGCTTCAAGCACGTGAACGACAGCCTCGGGTACCAGGTGGGCGATCAGGTCCTTCAGGAAGTCTCACGCCGGCTGCAGGCATCTGTCCGAGCGGCCGACACCTGTGGCCGCCTGGGCGGAGACGAGTTTGGGGTCCTGCTCGACGGGCACTCGACGGCGGAGAATGGGCTGGCGGCGGCGGATCGCGTCCTAGCTGCGCTGCGCGTGCCCATCGAGGTCGCCGAGAACCCATTCCACCTGGCCGTGAGCGTGGGCATCGCGACGGCCGCGCCGACCGAGGCCGATGCGGGCGGCCTGTTGCGAAGGGCGGAAACGGCCAGGTCGGTGGCGCGGAACAGCGGCGGGGACCGGGTCGTTGTCTTCGAGCCGGTTATGCAGGAAGCGGTTCAGGCCCGGTTCGAGCTCGAATCGGAACTGCGTCGAGCCATCGACCAGGCCGAGTTCGTCCTGAACTACCAGCCCATTGTCGATATGCGGACCGGTGAGCTCGTCGGGGCGGAGGCCCTGATCCGATGGGATCATCCGGTCCACGGGAGAATCGCGCCGAGCGTCTTCATCCCTCTCGCAGAGGAGACGGGGCTGATCGACGAGATCGGGGCGTGGGTCTTTCGAACCGCATGCGCCGAAGCTGCCAGATGGGCTGCGCTGTCCCCCGGGCGTGTGCCAAGAGTGTCGATCAACCTCTCGGCCCACCAGCTCGCCGATCCGCAGCTCACCTGGACCCTGCAGGCGGCCATGGCACACGCGAAGGCGACCCCCAGTTGGGTCACCCTCGAGCTCACCGAGAGCATGCTGATGCAGAACAGTTCCGCCTCCCTCGAGCGACTACACGCCATCCGTGCCCTGGGCGTTCAAATTGCGATCGACGACTTCGGGACCGGATACTCGTCGCTGGCTTACCTCGAGCGTTTCCCGATCACCCACATCAAGATCGACCGGTCGTTCGTGACTCCGCTTGACGAGCCCGGGCGGGGCGCCGGGGTCGTCCATGCGATCATCGAGATCGGACGCGCCCTCGGTCTGACGACCGTCGCCGAAGGCATCGAAACGCCGACCCAACTCCGGCGGCTGCGTGAGCTTGGGTGCGGGTTCGGCCAGGGCTACCTCTTCTCGCGACCACTCGCGCGGGACGCGATGGCCGACCTCGTCGCGCGCCAGGTTGGGCCGGCCTTCGCCCGAGAGATCGCCATGGCTTCCGGCAAGGGAAAGAGTCGTGCGAAGGCGTCCACTCCCGTACGGGCCGCGTCGGGAACGCCGCCGAAAGCGGAAGCCCGTCTGTGAGGGCCCGGCCTTGTGGCAAGCTTGTTGGGTATCGGCACCGCGCCCGCGGCTCCGGTAGATCGAACGCGCGATCGTTGCGCCCATGAAGCGAGAGACTCGGCCCGGCCGAGCTCATAGGGCCAGTGAGGTGATCGTGTCGAAGGCGTCGCGGCCCCTCGGTCGCGCACCCACGTTCGGCGTCCTGGTGGACTGGCTGGAAGGCGAGTACCAGAGCAGCGTCATCGGGGGTGTGCTGGATGCGGCCCGCGAATCCGGCGCAAACCTCGTGTTCTTTGCCGGCTGTATGCTGCGCGCTCCGTTCCGGTCCGGCGAGCGGCACAACGTGGTCTACGATCTTGCCCGGGCAAAGGACATCGACGGGCTCGTAGTTCTGGCCGGGACCCTGGGCAATCATCTTGGCCTGGACGATCTGGCCGACTACTGCGAGCGCTACCGCCCCATGCCGATGAGCAGTGTCGCAGCCGAGGTGGACGGGATGACCGGCATCCTCGTCGACGGCGAATTGGCCCTGCGGCAGGGGATCCTGCACCTGGTGGAGGACCACCACCATCGGCAGATCGCGTTCATCGGCGGGCCGGAGGGGAATCTAGAGGCCCGCGCTCGACTGCGGACATACAGGGCGGCGCTATCCACTTGCGGGATCTTCCCGCCCGATTCCATGGTCGCCACCGGAGACTACCAGTACGAGAGCGGAGTGGAGGCCGTGCGCGTCCTGCTCGACGAGCGCGGTGTCACCTTTGACGCGATAGTCGCCGCCAACGACCAGATGGCCATTGGAGCAATAGACGCGCTGCGCATTCGCGACATTCGGGTGCCACGGGACGTAGCCATCATGGGCTTCGACGACATCCCCGAGGCCCGCCAGTTTGCCCCATCCCTCACGACGATCCGCCAGCCACTTCGGCAGCAGGGCAGGCTTGCCGTGGACGTCCTCCTGCAGCGGCTTCGCGGCGAACCAGTGGACAACGTTGTCGTGCTACCCACCGAACTGGTCGTGCGGCGCAGCTGCGGCTGCTTCTCGGAGACTCGCAGCGTGTCGGTGGCGAGCAACCCGGAGCCTGCGTCGAACCCGCCCGCGACCGCGACTACGGTCGAAGACGCGCTTGAGGAATGCCGCCCTGCGATTCTCGAAGCCATGCGGGATGCCGTCAGCGGTCTGATGGATGGAATTCAAGCGGGCTGGGAGGAGCGCCTGCTCGACGCCCTCATCGCGGACCTGCGAGGCGCTTCCGCCAGCTTCGCTCAGCAGGTCAACTGGCTGCTCGAGGACGTGATTCACGCGGGCGCGACGGGCAACCCCTGGCGGCAGGCGCTGTCTTCCCTGCGCACCGAGCTGATGCCCTGCCTCGCCGCTGATCCCATCATGCGCTCGCGGGCCGAGGATCTGCTCCAGGAGGCGCGGGTCCTGGTCGGCGAAGCAATCGAGCACACCCAGGCCCAGCATCGTCTGATGATCGAGCGGCGTGCCCGAGCCCTTTCCGACGCGTCCGAACTCCTGAGCGCGGCATTCGACCTCGAATCGCTCGGCAAGGCGCTCCGCGAGTGCCTGCCGCGGCTCGGCGTTACCAGCGCCTACGTCGTTCTGGACGACGGGATCTCCTCGACCGACGTGCATGTGGGATTCGCCTACGATCCGAGCCGGGACCAGACGGCCCTCGACCGCCTGGAGGAGACCGAGATCGCGGGGAAGTTCGTGCCGGATGGGCTGCTGCCGGTCGACCGCAACTACGCCATGGTCGTCGAGCCGCTCTTCTTCAAGGACGATCCGCTCGGATACGCCATATTCGAAATGGGACCCCACGAGGCGAACACCTACGAGGCCTTGCGCGTTCGGATCAGCGGCGCCTTGAAGGTCGCCCTGCTCATCGAGGAACTGCGGGTTCGCGCCGGGGAGCTGCAGGACGCATACGCGGCGCTGCAGGAGAACCAGCAGCGCCTGTTGAGCGCCGAGAAGATGGCGACCCTGGGACGGATCACCGCCAATATCGCCCACGAAATGAATACGCCTCTGGCGGCCGTTCGCGCCGCGCTCCTCGAGATAGACAAGCTGGCCGCGGAATACGCGGCCTCCGTCGGCGATGCCGAGGTCACTCACGAGGACTACCGCCAGATCGCCGCGGAAATGGTGACCGCGATCAAGCTCGCCAAGAGCGCGTCGGAACGCGCCGCGGGCTTCGTGCGCGGCATCAAGACGCAGACCCGCGACCTTGCTCCCCAGGAGAAGCTGCGCTTCGACCCGGTACCGGTCATCGAGGATTCGCTACTCCTGCTGAGTTACGACATCCGCCGGTCCTCGGGCGAGGTCCGCTTCGATCCACCCCAACGACCGATCGAGTTGCTGGGAACGCCCGGCCGCCTGGCCCAGATCGTGACGAACCTGGTCACCAACGCCCTCGAGGCCCTACCCGACGTCGGCGAGGGCTCCGTCACGCTGACTTTGACGTCAGATGACCACTTGGCTCGACTGGTGGTGCAAGATACGGGCAGCGGGATCGCACCCGAGATACGAGACAAGGTCTTCGAGCCCATGTTCACGACCAAACCTCTCGGGCAGGGAACCGGACTCGGGTTGGCGATCGTCAAGGATCTGGTCGGCGGGTACTTTGGCGGTAGCGTGGACCTGGCGAGTGAGCCCGGCCACGGGACGACATTCACGCTTACTTTCCCACTTGCCGGAGAGGGCTGAGCATGCCTCGCAGACACCGTCAGACTGAAGACTCGGGCCGAACCCTGGTCCTGGTCGACGACGACGCCGATTACCTGGAGGCGACGCGGGCGCTGCTGGAGTCGGAAGGCCACCAGGTGCTTTGCGCAAAGGACGGAACCGGCGCCCTGGCCATCCTCTGGACCCAGCCGGCGGACGTGCTGCTGCTCGACTACTTCATGCCGGGCATGACCGGCGAGGAAGTCGTCACCGAGCTTCGCAAGACGAACCATCGCATCCAGATCGTGCTGCAGACCGGCTACAGCAGCGAGCGACCGCCGCGCGAGATGCTCAAACGCCTGGACATTCAGGGCTACCACGACAAGAGCGACGGGCCGGACAGCCTGCTCCTCTGGGCGGACGCGGCGCTCAAACAGGCCGCGGCGCTCCAGGAGGTCCACAAGAACCGGCAGGCGCTGCGCTACATCCTGGAGGCCACGCCCGAACTCCATCGCATGCAGCCGCTGGCCCAGCTGCTGCCGTTCGTGCTGGAGCACATCGTCGGTCTGCTGGGCGCGACCGATGCCTTCCTGATCGTCCTGCCCGAGGGCGCATCGATGCGCGGGACGGTCGAACCCGACGGCTTCGTGGCGATGGTCGCCGAGGACTCGGATCTCGTCATCCGGGCGGGTTCCGGCCGTTTCGCCGCCAGCCCGCAGCTGGACACCGTGCTGTCGCCCGATGAGGTCTCGCGACTGCTCGATGCCATCCGGCGTGGCGAGACGGTCAGCGCCTCGGGATCCACGATCGTGCCGCTGTGCGCCGGCGACACGACACTCGGAACGATCTATCTCGAGCAACCGATGGGCTCCACCCAGGACCTGGAGCTGCTGCGGATCCTGGCCAACCAGGCTGCGGTCGCGATCCAGAACGTCCGCCTCTACGAGATGGCCGCACTGGATCCGATGACCGGCGTTCATGCGCGGCGATTCTTCGAAACGTGGATCCAGAAGGAGCTCCACTCCGCATACAGGAACCCGCAACCGGTCTCACTGCTCATGATCGATGTCGATCACATGAAGGAGATCAACGACAGGGCCGGTCACCTCGGTGGCGACCGGGCCCTTCGCCGCATCGGCGAAGCGCTGCGGGCGGCGATCCGAGACAGCGACGTCGCCGGCCGGTATGGTGGCGACGAGTTCGCGATCATCCTGCCGCACACCGAAAGCGATGGTGCGGTAAAGGTGGCCGCCAGGATACTGGCCTCGCTGGCGGCCGAGCACGTCGGTGGCCCGGACGCCGAGGTCCCCGTCCACTGCAGTCTCGGCTCGAGCACGCTCCAGGCACGCCCCCGTGATCTATCCGAGATTTCGACGCCGCTCGCGCCGGCCTATTTCCAGGGTGTCGTCGACGCCCTGATCCGCAGCGCGGACACGGCCCTATACCGGGCCAAGAGCCTCGGCGGCGGGCAGTTCCAGGGCGGCGAGCCGGTTGCCTGGCCGGATCTGCCGCGCTGAGGCGGCCGGTCCGCCCTCGATGGGATTCGCGCCGGCCAATCCCTGCCGCGCCATTCGACGGCTGAGCGGGCGCAGCCGTACTCTCGTAATGCGGCTCCCGTCTGACTAGAATGTGATCGTCCTGGATCCGCCTGGTGGCCGCTCTGGCCGGGCTCAATTGGCGGGTACGGACGGGAGAAGATCCCATGTGGAGCATGTTGGGCGTGCACCCTAAGTGGACGTCCCTGAGCACGCTCGGTGGGCACAGTCACTGGGTGCATGCCGTAGCCTTCAGCCCCGACGGGAAGGTCCTGGCCTCGGCGAGCTCGGACAAGACCGTCAAGCTCTGGGACCCGGTCTCCGGTCGATGTCTGGCGACTCTCGAGGGCCACGGAGACACGGTTCTGGCCGTCGCCTTCGGCCTCAACGGGACGCTTCTGGCCTCCACCGGCTGGGACGAGAACATCCGTCTCTGGGATATGGCGTCCGGTCGATGCCTGGCGATTCTCGAGGGCCACGCCGGTTGGGTGCAGGCCCTCGCCTTCGACCACGCGGGAACCATCCTGGCCTCCGCGAGCGCGGACAAGACGGTGAAGCTCTGGGACTCTGCTTCCGGGCGTTGCCGGGCAACTCTCGAGGGCCACGGTGACGATGTGAACTCGGTCGATTTCAGCCCCGATGGGAAACTCGTCGCTTCGGCGAGCCAGGATCGCAGCGTCAGGCTCTGGGACTCGTCCTCCGGTCGATTTATACGAGCCCTGGAGGGGCACGCGAACTGGGTGAACGACGTCGCCTTCAGCCCGGCCGGGAGGCTTCTTGCCTCCGCCAGCCAGGACCGCACGGTAGCGCTCTGGGACACAGGCTCGTGGAAACTGGCGCGGAGACTCGAGGGCCACACCGGTCCAGTGGACGCGGTTGCGTTCAGCTCCGCTGGGAGACTTGTCGCGTCGGCGAGCGCCGACAAGACCATTCGGCTCTGGGACACGGCCTCCGGGCGCTGCCTGCAGACGCTCGTCGATCACAGCATGGGCGTGCGGGGGATCGCCTTCAGCCCCGATGGCAAGCTCCTGGCGTCGGCCAGCGCCGACAAGAGCGTCCGCCTCTGGAGAACGGCCAGCTAGCAGGGCTCGCGCGGCGCCCTCCAGGTCCCGGCAGACGCCTCGCGGCGGCCCTTCGCGGCTGCGCACCCACCTGCCGGTGGGAGAATGCAGCTGTGAAGGCTGAACTGGTCGCGTTCGGAGAACTCGAGATCGAGGGCGAGCGCTACCACCGCGACGTGGTGATCGAGGCCGGTCGGATCCGAAAGCGGGACAAGGGCCCATCGAAGGCGCTGCCCGGCCGGTTTCGGCATACCCCGCTGTCGGCTGCCGAGCAGATCCCCTGGGGAGGCAAGCGGCTCGTCATCGGTACCGGCGCCCGCGGCCAGCTCCCCATATTGCCGGAGATCGGCGAGGAAGCGGCACGGCGCGGGATCGTCATCGAGGTGCTTCCGACGGCCGAGGCATGCCGGCTTCTCGACGGCTTGGACCCGGCGGACGTGTACGCCATCCTCCACGTCACTTGCTAGGAGCGGGCTCGCCGCCACCCGCCGACCCACCCGGCGGCCGGGTGGCAATCACCGAGCCGAGGATCACGAGCCCGAACCCGGCGCCCATCGGGAGGGTGAACGACTCATTCAGGACGGCGACGCCCAACAGGGCAGCCACCGCCGGATTGAAGTAGGTGATCACGGTCGATCGAACCGGGCCGATCTCTTCGATCAGTGCCCAGAACAGCAGGAATGCCGCCGCGGTGCAGACCAGACCGAGGACGGCGATGGCGCCGAGCGCGCCGGGGCTGGGCAGGGTCGCGGGTCGTTGCAGGACGGCAATCGGGGCATAGATGAGAGCACAGAATGAAAGCGAAAACGCCATCACGGCCACGTTCGAGAGGCCGGCGAGCCGGCGTGCCAGGATCGCCGGACCGGTGGCATAGCCGAGGACGACAACTGCGACCTCCACGAACGCCGTCGTGCTCGATGAGCCAAGGTTTACCCCGACGATCGCCGCGACTCCGACGAGTCCGACCAGCAACCCGAAGACGCCGGTAGCGCCGATCCGATCCCGGCCGCCAGAGGCGACGGCGATCACGGTGGCGACCAGCGGGACTCCCGCCACCAGAAGACCCGCGAGCGAACTCGAGATGTGCTGCTCTGCCGAGCCGAGGAGCACCCATGGCACTCCCATTTCGATAACCGCGAAGGCAACCACCCAGCGCCACCGCACCAGCACAGACCGGAAATCGGTCCGCAGGAGAGCGATCGGCAGCAGGATCACGGCCGCGATCGCGGTGCGGGCGAAGACGAGCGTTGCCGGAGAGACTTCCTCGACCGCGATTCGAATGAACAGGTATGGAATGCCCCATATCAGCGACATCACGCCGAAGAGGACCAGCCCCCGCCGCGTCACGCTGGCGCCGGGGTCGCCGGGGTCGCCGGG
>PMBR01000021.1 GCA_003152995.1 Chloroflexota bacterium
CGTTGATCTTGGTGTAGCCGGCCCACTGCGGCGGGAGCGCATCCTCGGTGAAGATGGCGTTCACCGGGCACTCGGGCTCGCAGGCTCCGCAGTCGATGCATTCATTCGGGTCGATGTAGAGGGTTCGGTCAGCGCCGTCCTCGAAGTGGATGCAGTCGACCGGACAAACGGACACACATGCCTGGTCCATCACATCGACGCAGGGCTCGGCGATCACATAAGCCATCGTGTTTCTCCTGGGGTGGTTCGGTTCTCGATCGTCAGCTCGGAGGCGAACCTGGCACTCCGCAACGTCACCGTGAGCGTACCACGATGGGCGGCGGCGTGGCCGACTTAGCTCGCGTCGGCCGTGAGCTCTACATCTTCGGCTCGTACTCCGGGTCGAGGTACTTCTCCGGATCTTCGTCGAAATCGAGCTTGCAGCCCCGACTGCAGAAGTAGAAGGTCTCGCCGTCGTGCTCGGTCTTGAGGTCGGTGTCTGTGTCGACCTCCATGCCGCACACGGGGTCCTTCGCGTACGCCATAGGTTCTCCTTCGACCGAACGAACGGTCGTCTTCGATTGTCCGGACTCGACCGGCTTCAGGGCGGATTTGAGTGTAGCCCCGACGGTCGAAACGGCTCGACAGGCGGTTCGCTGCTGCACGGGCGCCTTGAGTCGCTCCGACGGCTTCCCGCAGTATGTGGAGAAAGGCCGCACGCCATGAGCCAGCGGCGTAGGATGCCATCCATGGACCCGCAGCTTGTCGAAAACGCACGCCGAACGCTCGAAACCGAGCAGGCGCGCATTCGCCTGGAGCTCTCCGAGGAGGTCGAGCACCCGCGCGTCGCGCACGGGGCTCAGACGGCCGCGGCCACCGAAGTCTCCGAAAGCCAGCGCGGCCAGCAGTTGCGGGAGCGTGAGGCGCTGCATCTCGGGCTGATCGAGAGCGCGCTCAAGCGGATCGAGGCCGGCAAGTTCGGGCTCTGCCGCACGTGCGGCCAACCGATCGCGCCGGAACGCCTGGAGGCCCTGCCCTGGGCCCAGGACTGCGTCAGCTGCCACTCCACCAAGCGCCGCTGAGACAGTCGCACCCCGGAAGACCTTGCGTGGTCGCGCCTGCCGTCGGCTTCCGTCCGACGTCGAGATTGCCGCGCCGCGATCAGGGAATCTGGACGTCCTGCTCGGCCGGGCCGAGGGACGAGGCGGGATCGTCGAGAACGGTCACCATCTGCTCACGATTGATCGTCGCGAAGGGGAATTGACCGATGACCGTGTCGTCGGACAGCCGGTGGACTGTCAGGTCCGTGATCGCCAGGAAGTGGGGATCGGGAGACTCCAGGTACTGGGTCATCGATCCGTGGGCGTGGACATGGATGCTGCCCACCAGTCTGTAGCCCCGGGTACCGATCGAGACCGCGCGTCGCACCTTCTGAACTACCGGCGTGCCGGGACGATCCTGCTGGACCGGGGACCGCTCAGCGACCACGACGATCTGATCCAGGCGAACCCAGAGCGTGCCCGTGCGCTGGTCGGGATTCGCTTCGGCGGTCTTTCCGGCCTGGACATTCAATGCGTCGCGCACCTGGACGAAGCCAGTCTGCATGTTGATCCAGTCGGTCAGGCGATCGAACTGGCCCGTGTGAATCTGACCTGAGATCTGGAGACCGTCCCCGAAGATCTCCACGACCACAGTCGGGCCGTCGAGTCCCCCATCATCCCGGCCGAGCACATCCCTGCTGTCTTCGGGAGCGGGTGCGCCTAGCGTCCCCCAGATCGGGTGGAAGCCGGGCGGGCTATCGAAGACCGTCGCGGAGCGCTGCCCCTCCGGGTCGCCGAGGCGGGCCCGGGGCGTGTTGCCGATCGAGGGATCGACCCCGAGTCCGGCTTCCGCGTTGCGGTCCTGGGCGTCGTTCTGGCGGAGGCCTCCGAGGAAACCTGGTCTTCCAGCCATTTCTGTCTTCGTGCCACCTGTCTGGACGTCGCTTTGGGCGATGTGCCGCTTGCGGACGCCGAGCAGGCGCCCCGGAGGGCCGATTGGACGCGCGGACCACGCCGGCGGGCGGGCCGGGGTTCGCGTGGAAGTTCGGCGGCGGGGATCCTTCACCAAGGGCGGCAGCCAGGTGAGTGGCCGCGGGCGCGGATCCGTCTGTCGCGCCAGAGTGCGCCAATGAAGGCCGCGGGGGTTGTCAGGGCCGCCTGGTGGGACGGCGCTCGCGACCGGGGTCGAGTCAATCGCAACGCACGGAGTACAGTCAGTTCATCGGCGGTCCAATCCGCTGCGGAGGTGTCATGGATGTCGTTGAGTTCCAGCGGCTGACGGCTCGGGTTGTCGCGACTCGAAACTCGGAATCGCGCGCCTTTCTCCAGGCGTTCGATCGGGCTCCGGGGGCTCTCTTCGGGTGGTCGGAGCGAACCTGCGCCAACTGGCAGGTATGGAGTCGCGCCAACGATGCCCTGAGGGGCGCAGTCGCCCAGCTGGAATCATTTCTCGGCGAGGACGTTCCCACGGCTCGTTGAGCCTGGAGTAGCCAGACCCACTCGACAACGGTGGGGCGCGGTCAGCACAAAGGCACGCCGGGCAACCGCGGTGTGAGCCGCGGTCCATTCGATCAATGCGGAAATCGCCTTTGCGATACGCGTTGAATGACTCGTGGATGTCGCGGCCGCGAAGCAGCGCCCGGGCCATCGGCGACGCGGGCATCCGGGCGCGAACGGAAACCGCCACCGTCGGTCGCGTGGCGTATGCCGAGCCTGTTCGTGAACCTTCTGGGCCTGTCCAATCGTCTGTTGGTCTGAAACGCGGCAAGAGTCCCGCGAAACGCCTGGCTCGAGAGGGTTCGAGTGGAGACCTTCATGGTGGTCGACCGGCGAGAGATGCTGGCGCGGCGTATCGAGCGTGAGCTCGACCGGGCATATCGCCTGGCGCGGGCGATCATGCTCGATGATCGGGAGGCGGAAGACGCGGTTCAGGACGCCTGCCTTATCGCATGGCAGAAGAACAACTCCCTGCGCGACGCCGACCTCTTCTCGCCCTGGTTCGAACGTGTCGTGATCAACGTATGCCGAGACCGGCTGCGGCGGAGACAGCGCCAACGGGTGCGTGCGCTCGCGCTCAAGGCGGCCGCAACTGGTGACAGGACCGCGCCAGGTCCGGTCGATGACAACCTCGACGAAGCGCTGGCCGCCCTCGATGCGGATCACCGCGCGGTCGTCGTCCTGCGCTACTGGCGCGACCTGACGGCAGAAGAGATCGCCGATCGCCTGGGCCTGCCCGTTGGCACGGTCAAGTCGCGGCTGCACTACTCGCTGAAGAAGATGCGCGCGACCCTGGAGGCGACCGATGGACGAGCGTGAATTCGAGGATCGACTGAATCGTCGCATGCACGCCCGGTTCGACTCGGGCGTGGCCTCGCCGGCCCTGCGCGACCGCGTCGCCCAGACACTGCGTCGCAATGCCCGACCGGCTCGACCGGTCCGGTGGCGGATACCTGCTGCGGCTGCGGCGGTGCTTGTCGCCTTTGCCGTGCTGGCGCTGGCAAGTGGCTTCGCGATTGCACCCGCGGTGGGACCATCCACATCAGCTGCGCCAACTGCGACGTCCACTGCAGGCCCGACCGCCGCGCCGTCGGCAACGCCGTCGGCAACGCCGACCCTGGCCGGGCTGGCCGGCACCGTCCCGCCGCTTTCGACCTCGATCTGGACGGGGCTGAACGTGCATGCCCTCTCCGGCGCACCAGCCGCGATCTCGAATGTCATCACCTGGATGGGCGGCTATGTGGCAATCGCGGCGGTGGAGGGTCCAATCTCCGAGACCGTGTGGTTCTCCCGAGACGGCCGATCATGGATCCAGCTACCCGCGTCCACGTTCGGGCTGGACCAGGTGGAGATGTCGGTCTCGGCCGGTGCCCCCTGTCGAGACGGCGTGATAGTCGCGACCTACACCCCGGCCGGCGCCACCGCGGCGGACGACCACAAACTCTGGTACTCGAGCGATGGCACGACCTGGGTAGATCCGACCATCGACGTGATACCGACAATGCTGGCTGGTAACTCGAGCGGGGCGATCGCCGCAGACGAGACCGGGCTTCGGTTCACCTCGGACTGCAAGACGTGGCAGCCGATCACGCTGCCCGGCCCTGCCGGTGCCACGGTCAACGCGATCGCAGCATCCGGCAGCGTCTTCGTGGCCGCCGGGTGGTCGGGGTCACGCGACGGCGGGCCTGCGGAACAGCCGATCGCCTGGTGGTCCGCGGACGGCCAGCAATGGACCCAGGCGACGGTCCCGAAGGTCACGGGTGAGAGCCTGGTCAGCATCGACGCCGGCGGCGGCGGTCTGGTCGGCCTTGCCAACTCGGACGCGGTGGGCGGTCACAGCGATCTCTGGACATCCCCCGACGGCCGGACCTGGAGCATAGCGTCACACAACGTCGACCCTCTCGGCCTGCAGTCCACGGGCGAGGGGCAGGGCAGCCCCAACGGCGACTTCGCCGGAGATGGCACGCGCCTGGAAGTCTTCGGCAATCCAACCTTCGCTGGAACGGTCCCCAACCAGATATGGATCTCCACCGACGGGATCCACTGGAAGCGCCTCTCCATCGCCGGCACCGGCGGGACGGCGGCCATGACCCCGGGGCAGACCAGCGCCTTCCTGATGCGTGACGGGATCCTGTTCAGCGGTCTGAACGGCACGTGGTTCGGCGACGCGACACCCTGACGCGCGGCGACGCGGCAAGGGCCTGGCTCAATGTCAGTCCTGAGCTCCGGCGCGAAACGGCCTGGCTCTCCATTCCTGTTGGGCCCGGTCTAGACAATCTCGGCTGAAGAGGCGCGCGACCAGGACCGACTCCGGCGGGGTGCCGGACGTCTTCGATGGCTTTCGGTGCTCTCATGCCCGTCGGTCGCCTCGATAATGCAGAGAATCACGAAACCCGGCCAATCGGCCGGGTTCCAGATCAGATCTTGGTTGCGGGGGACGGATTCGAA
>PMBR01000117.1 GCA_003152995.1 Chloroflexota bacterium
GCGGTGGTGATGCCGCTGACCGCGACCGGGGTGGAGCTGTTCGTCGTGGTCCCGTTGCCGAGCTCGCCGTAGTAGTTGGATCCCCAGCAGCGGACGGAGCCGCCGGTGAGGAGGGCACACGTGTCGCTGCCGCCGGCGGAAATCGCGGTCGCGGTGGTGATGCCGCTGACTGCGACCGGGAGTGGAGCTGTTCGTCGTGGTCCCGTTGCCGAGCTCGCCGTAGCCGTTGTATCCCCAGCAGCGGACGGAGCCGCCGGTCAGGAGGGCACAGGTCTGATAGTCACCGGCTGAGATCGCGGTCGCGGTGGTGATGCCGCTGACCGCGACCGGGGTGGAGCTGTCCGTCGTTGTTCCGTCCCCGAGCTGGCCGGCCCAGTTGTATCCCCAGCAGCGGACGGAGCCGCCGGTCAGGAGGGCACAGGTGTGATAGTCACCGGCTGAGATCGCAGTGGCGGTGGTGATGCCGATGACCGCGACAGGGGTGGAGCTGTCCGTCGTTGTTCCGTCCCCGAGCTCGCCGAAGGCGTTGCGTCCCCAGCAGCTGACGGAGCCGCCGGTCAGGAGGGCACACGTGTCGCTGCCGCCAGCGGAAATCGCGGTTGCGGTGGTGATGCCGCTGACTGCGACCGGGGTGGAGCTGTTCGTCGTGGTCCCGTTGCCGAGCTCGCCGTAGCCGTTGTATCCCCAGCAGCGGACGGAGCCGCCGGTCAGGAGGGCACAGGTGTCGCTGCTGCCAGCGGAAATCGCGGTTGCTGCTGCCGTCGTAAGTGCGAGGCCAGCGCTCGCCGCTGGAGCGCTGGCCACAGGAGCCACCGCGGGCGACCCGCCGGCCATCACTCTCCCCGGCAGAGCGCCCGCAAGCAGAAGGGCGAAGAACAGGCCCACGCCCTCTACTCGTCGGATTGCCACCGTGCGCACTCCTCCCGAGGGAACCCTCCCATACGACCCAAACCCGCATTGAGTCTGTGGTCGAATCAACACTACGAAGACTCTGGCGACCCGAGGCCGTGACATTTGGGGGAGCCCCGCGTGGACTCCCAAGCTGCACCTGCTCGCCCGCCAAGCCCGCTACCCTAGGGCGGACGAACCCACCTCATTCTAGGCACGGCAAGTCAGCACGGGCGTATGCCAAAGGTCCTACTGCCGAGCGGCCCGGCGCCTCTCGAAGCGACGAAGGCGGGGATCGTGGAGTCCGGCAGCAACTCCGAGCCCTGCTCGCCGACCGTCGCTATCGCTGGATCGTGATCATGCGGAATCCGCCTATCGCGGAAACGAACGGCAGGTAGGCTTGACTCGAATCCCGCCGCTGCGGGCAGTTCGTCTGGCCGCCAACGATCGCAGGGGGTCCGATGTCTCAGCTGAAAGACGCGCTGACCTGTCCGAAGTGCGGTGCGGCGATGGTGAGGCGGGAGCGAGGCAGTGATGGCTCCCCATTCTGGGGCTGTTCACGCTTTCCTCAGTGCCGAGGCACGCGACAGCTGGTGGACACGGGCCACACCGTTCCCACATTCGGTCCCGAAGCCAAGCCTGAGAGGCGCCGCGGAAGGCGCTTCGATCGGCTCGTACTGGCCTGCGGCGCAGTCGGCCTCGCAATCGGGCTCGGGTTCATCGTCGTCGGGCTTGGGGTCGGGCCGGCAACGTACAGCCTCCTCGGGGCCATCCTCGTGGCCCTCGTGGGCCTTGTGGTCCTCACGTCGCCGTTCCTGCCCCGGGATTTCGCCAGGAGCTCCGCGCTGAAGGTCGCGCTCTTCTGCGTTGTCGCGGCGGTCTTCGTCGTCGCGCTGGTTCCGGTCTCTGGGTGGCTAGCCCAGTATCTGAGCGGCGCGATCCTGCACTCTATCCCGACGCCCTCGGCGGCCGCTCCCACGCTCACACGCTGACTGAGCCACGCCGGAGCACCCGGTTTCGCGACTAACTGCTCATCGTGTGGGCGTGCGGGCGGACCGGACACCTTCACCGAAGGGCGCTTGTCTCCAACCCGAGCAGCCGGGTCACTAGGCCTTCGATACGCGGCCCAACACCGTCACCTTCTAGCGCGGAGCGGATCAGTCGCCGAGCCCGAATGAAGTTGACGCCCGACGGCAGAGCGACAGATGCGCTCACAACTTCCGCCTGCCCGGCGGCGGCCACGAGATCAACGTGAAGAGCGTCGCTGGCCGAGAAGTCCGGGATGGGCAACTCAAGCATGACCTTGTCGAAGTCGCGCGCGCCCCACTGCCCTCGGCTCTGGAGATGGGCGGCGCCGGCCCTGGCCGTCTCACTGTTCAGGATGGCCTCCAGGTAGCGAGCCTCATCTTCGCCGGCGGCTGTCCAGTAGAGCTTGTGTTCCACAATCGCCCGCCGGTCACGCAGGATCGCTGCCGCCGGCAGTGTGCCGGAGGCACCGTAGATCACTCGGATCGGTCCGGGTGGCATCTGAGCACTGAGTTGGCCGAAGAAGTCGAGCCGCGGAACAAGTGGCTCGTCACTCCGCTTGCCATGTTGTTTCCAGAGCTCTTCCACCTCGCTCAACCATCGGCTGAGGTTCAGGCGAGCAGCGTCCCGGGCGGCGTCACGATCGAGCAACTTGCCCGCATCATCATCCCAGGGGATGACAGCGAGCGGCGCGTCCAGCAGCCGAAATGGCGCAATTGACTCGCCGAGGTACAGAGGCCGTAGGAACTGCGCTTCGACGCGTCCTTCAAGGGCAGGGAGGCTGCGCCACGGCTCTTTCTCCAGCGCCGTCCTGCGACTCCTGACAACTGGCGCGGCGGGATCGCCGCCGAGACGGCCGACAGGTGCTCGTTCGACGACGAATAGGACGCGGGGCAGGATGATCGCGCCTTGCCGGAACCGCTTCTCGTACGACGAGGGCTCGGTGGACAGGTGCCCTGTCCACGGCCTCACGTATGCCGTCAATACCGCATTTGCTTCCGTGGGCGTTGCGTCGCGCCGGGGCAATTCGCCCTCGAACATGGTCACGGAATCAGGCAGCGGCCCGGTCTCTCCAGCCCGCCCGATGAGCACGCAAGACGGCACCGGGAAGAGCGGCTGGACGGTCTCATCAAAGCCCCAGGCTTCGATGAACTTGACCGAGGCGAAGACATGCTGAGTCTGCGGACGACCCTGTGGGCTGGAGTAGTTGCCAGTGAGGAACTTCTCGAAATGGTGCCGGCTCAGCGCCGCGAACGGCATGACAAAGGCGATCGTGGCGCCGGGGTCCAGGTACAGTTCAACGCATCGGGCGTAGAAGTAACCAGAGAGATCCTGGTGTGGGGACCGGCCTGCTCCGCCTACCCATACGCCGAGTCTCTTCGACTCATCCCAGAACTGCTGCTGCATCGCTGGAGCCATGTAGCGGTAGGAGAGCCACGGCGGATTTCCGACAATGACGTTGGGGCGCTGACCTGCACTCGACAGCCAGATCGGACGCGATAGGTTGCGGGCGACATACCCCCAGATGTGGTTTCGCCCTGCCTCGCGGAGGTCTCGGAGGAGCATGTAGGTGGCCGCTAACTCGGCAACGTCTGACGAGTCTGTGATGCCGGCTCGTCCGAGCCAGGCTCGGAAGGGTCCCTCGTCTGCCTTCTGCTCGCCGAGTTCAAGCATCGCCTCAATGACGGAGTCGAGAACGCCTGGGTCGTGCGTGACGGAGAACGGGAAGACGATGGCGCGGGTCTCGTCCGGAACCGAGATCGAGATCTCCCGCTCACCCATGAACGTGCGGGTGTTCCACTGAAGGGAGTCGCCGAGATAGACGGGCACGGTTATAGCCGGCCGATCGCGCAGCCCGTTCTCACCTAGCGCCAGTAGATAGGTGACGCGGGCGATGATCGCCGCGACCGGATGAACATCGATCCCCAGAACGCTCGCACAGCAGCGGCTAACGGCTTCCGCGCTTGCGAGGCCAGCCGCATCCGCCGCCGCCAAGAACATCCGCACGGCGTGGAAGAGGAAGGTGCCACTACCGCAAGCAGGGTCGAGCACGCGCTGCCCCAACGGATCGGTTATCGCACGCTCGCAAACGCGCGCCGCCAGCCAGTCGGGTGTGTAGTACTCGCCGAGGTCGTGGCGCTGCTCCGGATCGATCAGCGACTCGTACAGGCCCTTGAGTACGTCAGCCTGCACTTCGGCGAGCTTGAACCGCGAAACCTGTCGGGCAATCCGCTCGACCAAGTCCGCACCCCCGGGTGCGTCGAGGACCCAGTCGAAGAAGTCGCTCTCGACGGCGCCATGAATGCCAGCATCCGTGAACGGCGTACCGGCAAGGAGGTCCGAAGCCTCTGGGACGCCGGCCCCAAGGACCTGGGTGGCCATAGTCTTGGCCACGATTGTCAGGTACGTGTGCTGATAGAAGAGGTCGTCCGCATCCATGCTGACGCCATAGACGCGGCTCAGGAGGTCGGCCCAAAGACGGCGTCGCAGTTGAACGTCGGGCCGCTCCCTGGCCTCCGCCCACAGCGCTTCGAGAGTTCCTTTCGACCGCTGAAACGCGACGCTCTCGCGGCCTAACTCGCGACGCACCAGTTCAGGGGTGGGTGCGAGATCAGCGCGAACGGAGACCGCGGCGTCGAGCCAGAGCAGCAGTTCCGTTCCTTGGTCTTTTGTCCCAAAGCCTGGCAGCTCCGTCAGCCGACCGCGCCGCAACTCGTACGGAACGAACTGGGCGCCGTCGGTCGCGATCCCGACGAACCGCAGGCCGGTCTGCCGCTCACGATCGGTTAGGTACCGGGTGAGTTCCTCTTCCGCGTCAGCCTTCTCCCGCCGCAGGTCGCGCTTGAACTCGAATATCGTCTGACCGAGGAGAGCGTCAATCCGCCCACGCACTTCGGGGACTGGACGCTCGAAGTCCACGTCGGCGCTAGACGCGCCCAGGCCATCAACGAGGAGGGCGTAGACGAGCGCCCGCACTTTCTCATGGCCAGGTCGGGTGGAGAGTTCGGCGACGATCTCGTGTAGGCGCTCCCGCTCCAGGACCACAGTTCCCTCCGCGCATTCGCCTGTCCCGACCCGCCAACGGCGCCGGCTCCCAAGGTTACCGGTCCATTGTGCTGCCTGGAAGGTCCGGAAACACTACGCGAACATCGTCTGCAATCAGATTCTGAGGAGCCTTCGCCGAGAAACCGCCGTCGCCGGGACGATCCGTCTTCGTCTCGGCGCCGGAGCCCCGGTTCCCACGCCTAATGCTCCACCGTGTCCGTCACCTTGAGATCTATGTTTCGATCGGAGAGGCTACCCCTGATCGCCTTGACATTCCAACGCTTGAACACAGAGAGAAGGTCGGCACCAGAACGCCCGTACGGCAGCGAGAACCGCGTAACAGGGATTGCCCCGTCATTCGCTTCGGCCAGGCGGCGCAGACTCTCGGGGTCCGCCCCGATAGTCCTCCTGACAGCCAGGAGCCAGGCACCGTTGTCTTCGTAGCCGCCCCACAGCTCGATGCCTAGGACATGCCACTGGCTGGGATCGATCCCCGCCAGTTCGCAGACCGCGTTCGTCGCCGGATTCTCGTCAAAGGCAGCCGTCCCTCGAAAGTCGTTGTACTGCGCCCGCGCCGTGCCGAGACGCTCTGTCATGGGCCTCACTCCGATCTGCTGCCAGTTTTGATGGTCGCCCTATGCTGCCCGCCTCACGTCACGATCCGCGACATCTGACGAAATGGAAGCGGACCGGATAGGGCCAACGGTCTCGCGTACCTCATGGGCCATCGTAGTAGCGAGTAACGGTGAACTTGGTGTAGCGGCTAGTTGGGAGGCTGGCGCTCGCGTGAGTTTGCGCCCCTCGGAATGCGTACTGCGTCGTGGACAGCCACCAAGTACGGAGGCCTCCAACGCGGCCGCCAGCCGTGATCTCAATGTTACTGAAGGTGGCGGCCTTGAACGGCCCGGCATCGCTGATGTTTGTCATATAGCCGAAATAGAGGCCGTAAACCGAACCCGCCACCGAGATCTTCTTCGTTACTCCGTGCGCAGAGAAGGAGACCGAAGATCCAGAAACCGAAGCTGTGATAGCGCCGTAGGCAGGGAAAGACATGGGGTCGCCGTTGTCCTTCTGGATGAAGGCGTCGTCCATTTCTTGAGTGCCGACGCACTCCGAGGCGTTGCCCAGCATGACGCTCGTTCCGCCACTTGATTGGACGATAAGGAAGAACCCGTCCTGAACGTCGTGGTATTCCATCCAGGCCCCGCAGGCATAGTCATCAACCGACGGAAGGTTCACCGTGACGCGTGTGATCGGTTCCTGGGAAGTGACCTGGTAGCCAGCTTGGCGGGCGCTTGTGGCAGTCTGGACAGGCGGAAGGCCGGGAGCCGGGACTCGGGTCGGTGCCAACGTCAGCCGCGGAGTGACGGTCGGTTCTGGGGTATTGGTCGGCTGGCGGGTGTCCGTGGGAGTTGCCGTCGGGGTCGATGTTGGCACCGCGGTGGGCGAGTCAGGGGCAGCAGCCGTCGCCGAGCCCAATGCGACTGCAGGGCCAGTCGGTGTCGGCGAGGGGTGAGCGCTGCCTGAGAGCACCGCCGTTCCAGCGACGACTAGTGCGATCACGAGTACGACGCACCCCATGAGAGCGAGCACCAAACCAGTCTGGGCGTGCTCAGCGGGGCTCCGATCCTCAACCCGAGGCGGGATGGGTCTTGGCCGATGGCAGGAATAGCAAAGGGCAGCCGACGGACGGTTCAGAGAATGGCACTCGCACTCCCACACGATCGCGCTCCCCTCCGGGCCCTGTATCCGTCCAAGCAGGGCGATGGTCCGATTGTAGGCGGCAGCCCGCTACGGCACGAGACCAGATCGTTCGTGCTCGGCTATGTGGTCATCGTGTGGGTTCGGTGTGGCGCGCAATCCGACCCGCGCGCGATGCTTCGCCTCCGTCCACGGGTCCTGGTCAGTCGGCGGGGATCGCCACGGCCTCGTGTCCGCCCGCCGTGGTGACGACCGCCGGCAGGCCCTGAGCAAATGCGATAAAGAGCAGCACCATACCCACGAGGCTCCCCAAGCTGATAAGGATCGGCTGGTACGGGAAGGCGAAGCCGACCAGTACGTGGGAGTACGCCGCGAGGTTCAGGGCGGTCACCAGAATGGCCACGCCGAGAAGCACGGCCGAGCCGGCGAAGACCAGCAACCAGAACCTGCGCGGCTCCTCTTTGGCCCGAGCCGCGGCCAGAGTCGACCAGGCGAGTGCGCCCACGGTCAGTAGCCTCAAGGGCCCAAGAGCCGCGAAGGCGACCAACCAGGGGTAGCCAGGGGTGACCTGGATCGTGGTCCCCGAGAAGTCGCTGAGTGCGCCGTTCGCAGCAAGCAGGCACAGCATGGCCGTGGCAACCAGCGTGGGCCCGACCAGCGCCCCCGGCCAGGTCGTTTCGGTACGTCTACTTCGCAGCAACGCGATGGCAACAAGAGCCGGTCCGGCCACCGAAACCAGATCCGCCAGACCCCGGGCAATCTGTAGGTCGGAGAAGACAGATACATCCGGCCACTGCTCAGGCGAGAGTACCTGCTGGGCCCACGACACGACATCCCCGACCAGCGGAATGGAAGTCCACACGATGGCTCCCAGCAGCAGCAAACGGGCCGACCGCCACGCATCACGGCAGCCGATCAGGATCGCCACCGGCAGGAGCGCTCCGGCAGCAATGCCCGCGCACAACAAGTCTGGTAACGCATTCGAGAGGAATAGCTGTCCGTTGGCCGCGACGGCGAATGCCGCCAGAAGGATGAAGGGCCAGGCCTCACGCGGGACACGCTGACCTCGGGCGGCCAGCCCATCCTGTATTTGGGTCAAGCCACGCGGATCGGCAGGTTCGTAGTCGGTCCCATTCACGTGTACTCCCTCTCTCGTATCGATCGGCTACCGGCCGCGGTGGCATCGAACCACCAATGCGGTCTGCGTCACTCAAGCTAGAGTCGGACCCGACGGCAAGCGTTCCCAACGCAGGAAGTCGCCGCCAACCCGCCCACAAAGATAGACCTCTGCGAGCGCGCGCAGGTTCGGGCCGGTGACACTGCCCTCGAGCAGGATCGCCCCCGGTTCTTCCGACGGATCGGATCCCACCCTATCAAGCCGTCGTAAGGGTCGACTTCGGCCCATCGAAGCTCCAGAATGGGGAGCGAGGGAACGGTTGTGGAAGAGGCGGCACTATGAACTGCCCACGGTGCGGAGCTCAGATCGCGCTCGGCGCGGCTTGGTGCCCTCGGTGCGCGCTACCGCTGGCGGCACAGCCTTGGCAGCCCCCGCTGGCATACGTGCAACCCACGCCACGCCGGAGCCCGCTCGTATGGCTCGGGTTGGCCATTGCCGTCCTATTCGTCTGCGCCCTGGCGATCGCCGCGGCCTCGAGGGTCGCCTCGACCGCTGGCGCTTCGCCGACACCAGCCGGCCCGGCCGTCTACAGGCCCGGCGACACGGCAACGGTTACGCGTGATGGCTGGACCGTGAAGATCACCGTATCCGACGTTCAGGTTGTCGACTCGTACAAGGGCGACTACGTGACCGAGCAGCCGCAGGTCCAGGGCGACGTGTTCATTTCGGCGAAGGTGACCTACGAAGCAGTCACGGATCACGTCTCGTACGGTCTCGAGGATTGGAGCGCCTACTGCGCAGGCACCGCGGTAAGTACCGGCTACGTCCTCTATGGCCCCGAACCAGACCTTGGCTTCGGCTCCCTGATCGCGGGACGGAATGCCTTCGGCTATCTCGTCTGGGAGGTACCGGCTACGGGTGAAGTCAGAATGGACTACAAGGCTGTGATCTTCGACGACACGCCGACATTCGAAGTCATCGTCCGCAGCACCTGAGCGCTCGCGGCAGAGGCCGGAGCCCGGCAGCCCGGATTCGGACCGAATCGAGGCCCAGTTCCTAGGGCGACCCGCGTTAGGTGCGATCGAGCGGGGTGACGCTCCAAACCTTCAGGCGCCCGCATAGTCAGCCCCACTGTTGTCACCCCGGCCACTAGCGGGTGATAGCGCCCGCCCCATTCCGGGGCGCGCATTCTCTCAGTGGTGAGCACCCATGTTCGCGAGGATCAGCAGGATGAGAAAGATGGTCGGAATGATTAGCAGGCATCCGCAGCCCCAGCCAAAGCCCTGAGTGATCGAACCTCCGAGACTGGGCTGCTTCTGCGGCGGGACGTAGTACTGCGGCGCCTGATACTGGGGCGTGGGCGGCGCTGAATAGCCAGGCGGAACGACCGGAGGCGGCGCTGGCTGTGAGAAGCGGCCGCCGCAGTTGGGGCAGAAAGCCGCCCCCGGTCCGACGGATCCGCGACAGAACGGACACTGATAGATCTGCTGCATAGTCGCCCCTCGCCCTGGTGCGTCGCTGCCCCTGCGATCCCAATGCTCACGCGGCCCGGATGATTACCTCAAACACAGGGCCGCTGTTCGAGAAGATATTCCCGCCGTAGGACATGCGGACCTCGCCCTTTCCTGGCACCTCATAAACCACGTAGCCCGTGGCCTTGCGCCCATTCGGCAGCTTGCCTGAATCCAGCTCGGGCTTCGGCGCGTTCATAAGGAACGTGGTGTTGTTGACGGCCATACCGGCGCAAAAGACCTGCCAGTCGAAGGGGTTGTAGTCGACGCCGTCCTGGAGAGCCTCGTAGGTCACCTTGGCCTGGATGAAGACGTTGCCACGGGTCTGGGGTTTGTCGGTGTAGTAGCTGCCCTTGTACGAACCCACGATCTTGACGTCGGTGATCGTAATCTTCGCCCAATCGCTGCCGCTCTCGGTAACAGTGATAGCATCGCCGACCTTGTAGGTCGCCGGGCCAGCCGGGGTGGGCGTCGGCGTTACGAGGATTACGTTCGGTGTTGGCGCCAGGGTCGGGGCCTCCGCCACTTCAGTCGCGGCCGGACTTGCCTCGGTAGGCTCAGGCGCGACCGAAGCCACCGACGCCGTCGTGGACGCAGCCGGTTGGACGTTGCCGACCGATTGGGTGGCGCACCCCGCCACGACCATGACCCCTGTTAGGACGAGCGCGATTCTGCCGTGCATGCTGTACCCCTTCGTCGAGTCTCCCCTAGGACGCATGCTTCCACGGTAGCCAGCGAAGTCACTATGCATATGGGCCACTTGGCTAGTCAGAGGCGTACTCGCCGAGCGCCCGCGATGCCGCGATGGTGAACTCACTTTGGCACGACGAAGACGAGAGGGTCGTGACGAACCGAGCACCGGTAGAATCGCCCGCGTGAGCGACAAGTTTGGTCAGGGTGACATCGTCCGAGTGCTTGAAGGCCCGCACGCGGGTCGCGAGGGTGCGATCTACGATGCGATCGGTATTCCCCACGATCCCTGGATGAGGATGGACGAGGAGGGTCGGCCAGAGTATCGCGTCTATTTCGGGCTAGAACGTGGCATCGACGCCGGTTGGTTCAGCGACGAGGACCTGGAGATCGTGAGGCCAATGCCCGGAGTGGCATTTCGAACCGGGGATCGAGTGCGCATCAGGGCGGAGGCCTACTGGGCCCGGGGCGAGCTCGGGACTGTCAATCCCGGCGCTTGGGCCCCGCCACTCACCCCCCGAGTCGTACATCGGCGCGAGGGTCCCGTACGGGTACACATGGTCCATCTCGATCATCCGCGGCGCGATGCAAGCGGGGACGGCCCGTACACGGTCGGCTCATTCGCCGAAGCGGAACTCGAACTGCTGGACGACCCGACGGATTGGGCGCCGGCTTACCCGGCGGCCCGCCTCGCCTCGGAAGGCGGCGCGCTCAAGCAGGTGATAGAGAACCCGGGTCTCGGGAGACCCTCAAAAGGCGCGCAGACCGGCGCGACCGGGCCTAAGCGGAATCGACCGCGGACCTAGTCAGCGAGGGCACCAAAATAGCCTAGTCCTGGCGACCTCTGACCAGATTCCGGGCGGTGGGAGAGTCGTCGTCGCCACCATTTGGTCATAGCGTTGCTATCCGAGCGCACCTGAGTGAGGTATGTGGGTGACCACTCCGCACCCGAGGCGCCCACGATGACCGCTCAACCGCTCCCCGCACTGACCAGCGGAGACCCATCTGCCTGGGACCAGGCCCTCTACGCCTTCTTGATCGAGAAGGGCAACCGGTCGGGCTCGAAACGCACCGTCGAGTCCTACAGCCGGATGCTCTGGCCGTTCTTCGCCGACCTCGGCAAGACGCCTGATCGAGTCAAGCCGGCCGACGTCCTGGCCTGGGTGCACGGCATCGGCAAGTCGGGCCGGACCCCTTCGGCAACCACGGTCGGCGCCAGGATCGCGTGCCTCTCCTCCCTGTACCGCTTCTTGATCCGGATGGGTCTGGTTGTCTCGAACCCCTGCGACGCCGTCGAACGGCCCAGGGCGGTCCAGTCGGTCGCTCGGGGTTACAGCGCCGATGAGGTACGTCGGCTCCTTGCCGTCGTCCCCGACACCATTGCCGGCCGGCGCGACCGGGCCATCCTGCTCACCCTCGTCTTGACCGGGAGACGGCGGGCGGAGGTGATCGGCCTGCGCGCAGGCGACCTGAGTCTGGAGGGGGAGACCACCTTCTACGCCTACCGAGGCAAAGGGGGCAAGCGAGGACGACGAGAACTCCCCCACCCCGCTTACGAGGCCATCTGCGCAACGCTCGCCGACGCCGGCAAGGAGCTGGCGACCATGGCTCCTGCCGAGTCGCTCTGGCAAGCGGCTGCTCGGCCGGAGGGAGTCACAAGCGGCACGTTCTACGCCCGCTTCAGACGCTACCTCGCGGCGGCTGGCATGGCCCCGACTGGCATCCATGTCCTGCGGCACACCGCTGCCAAGCTGCGACGCGATGCTGGCGAGTCGATCGAGTCGGTCAGCCAGTTCTTGGACCACAGTTCGCTCGCGGTCACGAGCGTCTACCTCCGCCGACTCGAGGGTCAGGAGGACCTGACCTGGCGCGAAGTAGCGCAGGCGATCGGGGTCTAGATCTACACCCACCCAACGGCGGCTAGAAGAACGGTTCGAACCTGGGAAGCACGTTTCGAGTGACTGCGCTATAGAGGTGGTTGACTACGTCCTCGAGGGGCCAAGCAGACGCCCAAAGCGGCCAGTCCTCTGCGAACCCCCGAGGGGGCTGCGCCAGCGTTACCTGGATCGCGAAGCGTGCCTGAAGTCCAGATATTGCTGAGTCGATTGGGAGCCAAATCTCAGCGTCATTCCTGGTGGTGGGAACGGCAAAGCCAGGCTCCGAGGTATCGCCGTCCGGTCGGTTGTAGGTCGCGGAGTCTGGCATCACGAACGAGTAGCCAAACAAGATCGTCCGATGTTTCGCCACATTCCAGAGCGTTTCGAGAGTGGCAAGGGCGCGATAAGTGCTCCAGTCGTCCCCATCCTCGCGTCGACTCTCATATGGCTGCAACTCTTCGATGATCCGATTGGCGTCGTCGGGAACGGAATCGAGTTTCCTCTTGCTGAGAGCCGTGAAGCCGCCAGATCCATCGGATTGGCGACAAATAGGGAAGGCTGAGCCTCTCGAGGGCCCGTCGGGTCGCATCTCGCCGACCAGATAATCGAGGCTTGATCGAAGGTTGTCGATGAAGTCTCCTACGGTGAGGGCCACGTCGGATGGCACGGGCTCGGGATCATGGGCTCGCCAGATACGGCATTGGACACCATTCCGCTCGCCGATGCCTTCGGTCACCAAGAAGGGTCTTCGAAGGCGGTACGTGTCCAACTGACGCAGGAGCGATTCACGATGGCGGTTTGCCCATTGGATCTTGAGCACCAATGCTTGAGGGGTCACCAACCTACCCTCCGTCTTGGGGAAACCGCGAGGGTCCGTCGGGCCCCGCTGCCCATCCAGACTACGCCGGCCGGTCTGCAGTTTCCTGTCCGGTGGGCGCGAGTCGGGGTGCAAGATGGTTGGCAACCATCCCGCGGGAGCAGATAAGCCGCAGCTAAGCGGCGCCTGATACGGTCGCTCCGGGTCGGGCTCCGCTCTGTGACCGGGCCGATGCCGGACGACGGTGAGCGAGCCAGCGAGGCGGCTGCCCCAGGCGTCCCGACCCAACCGGCCGGCGTCTCTACCGATTGGTATCGCGCAGTCGCCGGCGAAGCTCGTCGCCGTCCTTGTCGCCGACACTGAGTCTCGGGTCAGGAAAGTACGGGCCCGCAATGACGGTTGCGCCACAGACTGGACAGCGGAACTTCGGACTGCCACGCAGGTGGCCGGTCTTGCGCACGAACCGATGCCCACTCGGGCAGATCAGCTCCAACTGCTGATCGTCAAAAGGCGCCAAATGCTGATCCTCTAACGCGGCGCTTGGGTCAGATGAGCCGTCGCGCGAATCTAAGTCCTGGGCAGAAAGCCTATCCGCCCGCGTCGAGCTCCGCTCTGGCGCCGGGCCGATGCCGGACGACGGTGAGCGAGCCAGCGAGGGTGATGCCGCAGGCGTCCCGACCCGTCGGTCCCACAGGGCGGCAGGATCGGACGTGGGCGGTGGTTGCACCCGCGCGGATCAGGTCGACGAGCCGCCACTCGCAGCGTCTTCGACCCGCAGTCGCCTGCGACGCGCATCCTGGCGCTCCGCGTTCTTCACCTTGCGACAGTTGGAACACCAGACTGCGTCCGATCTGCGGCGATGTCCGCCGGGGCTACGGTCTGGGAGAAGAGCCCCGCATCTGCGACATGCCGACGGCCGTCCGGAGGTCGTCATGGCAGAGCGAGCTTGGAGTTGGGCGATTAGCTGAGCGTACGCGTAGCCCAAGAGCGTCAGGCAGCGCACCTCGGGCATTGGTTGAGCCGGAGACCAATCTCGCTGATGTATAGGCTTGGCAAGCCAGTCCTCCATCGGAACCCGCAAAGACCAGGTCTCCTCCACGGTGAGGGAGACCCATTCGAGGATCTGCCACTCGCCGGTCTCCATGTCGCGCGGCGAGGGCGATGGTCGTCCCGGCTTGAGGTTGAGACCATTGCGGCCCACGTCTAGCGGTCGAAGGTCGGCTAGGGAGCTCTGCAGCGCGGCTGCCGCCTGGCGTCGAACCGAGTCAAACCGCTCCAGCGTCGAAGCCTTAGAACCTCTGGCTTGAGCCCGTGCCCCAGCCAGCCCGACTCGCGCCAAATCCCGCAGGAGCCCAAGGACCAGCGCCTCTGATCGGATCGCGTCGACGATCTCAGCTTTGGGCGTGCCGGACGAAGTCGAGTAGAGCCCAGTGAAGCGATTAGCGAACCGCTCAACGGCCTGATCGTCGGCATTTGCCAGGTCAACAAGCCGATCGAGCAGCTCCGGGTCACCTTGAAACGGCGGCTCGTGGAGTCGGCCGTCGGCCACCAGGCAGATGTCGCCGTCAAGTTCAGCCAACCGCCAGCGCCAGCGCTCCAGGAACACTCGGAAGGGGAAACCGAACCAGTCTGGTAGAAGTGTGTGCGGATCCGTCACCGGCTAATAGTAGAGCCGGGGTCTCCGGCGTCGTAAGTTCGGTCCGTGACAGCGGAACGCGTCGGTCGATCTCGGCGAGCACCTAGCGAAGCCTCTCGCCGACTTGCACGACCCCTCGACCTAGAGCGTGTATGTGCTCCTGACGCGCCGGCTATGGTGGCTGCCCTTCGGGTGGTTCTAGGCCTTCCGAGACAGCTTCCCGACCGCGGTCAGGGAGGTGCCCGATGACGGTGGCGGCAGGGGTCCGGCGAGTCGCGACCTACGAGCGAGTGAGCAGCGACGACCAGCGCGAGCGCGAGACCATCAAGACCCAGACCGATCAGCTGGATCGCTGGCTCGCTCGCGAGCCCGGTGTCGAGCTCGTTGGCCGGTACAAGGACGATGGCGTTAGCGGAACCATCGCCCTGCAGGATCGCCCCGGTGGTGGCAGGCTGCTGCGCGACGCGGCGGCGGGACTCTTCACCGAGCTGTGGGTGTACAAGACCGATCGGCTCGGTCGCGATGCCCCCGACGTCCTCCAGGTGCGTAGGCGACTCTCCTGGCTAGGCATCCGGCTTCTGAGCGAAGCTGAAGGCGAACAGAGTCCTCTCGCGTTCGACATCCAGACCGTGGTCGACGACTACTCCCGGGTCGAGTTCCTGCGCAAATCTGCCCACGGTATGGCGCGCGCCGCCCGTGAAGGCCGCTACTGCGGCGGCATCGTCCCCTTCGGCTTCCGAGTCGAGGGCGCCAAGCAGACAGCTCGCCTGGTGCCCGATGAGACGATTGTTTGGGCCGACAAGAGCGCAGCCGATCTCGTCCGCGATATCTACGAGCGTCTCTCCCTTAGGCGCCAGAGCTGCCGAGCGATTGCCCTCGACTTCAACGTTCTCGCTATTCCGACTCACTACACACGCGACGGGCGCGGGGTGAGGGGCAAGCTAACGCAGGGTTTGTGGCGGGCGGGTCGTATCCGCAACCTCGTGGTCAACCCGGTCTATCGCGGCGAGCTGCAGTACGGCCGGCGGATCGACCAGCGCGGTCCCAAGACCGAGCGTCGTGGTCACGAGATTACCAGCGCTCCCATCGAAGGCTTGGTCTCCCCTACCCTCTGGCAAGCCGCCCAGGATGCCCTGGCCGCCAACCGCCGCTGCACCAAGAACACCCACAGGGTCTACCTCCTCAAGGGCGTGATGAAGTGCGGCATCTGCGGCCTGACCTACGGTGGCTCAGCAGGCACGCCCAACAATTGGTATCGCTGCCGCGGACAACTTTCAGATCGCGGTCCGGTGGTCGGCCGCTGTCCTGGGTATTCGATCCGCGACGATCGGGTCGAACCTGTCATCTGGACCGAGGTGGAAGCCTGGCTGCGCAATCCAGGCGATGTGCTTGATGCCCTTGACGGCACCCGCGAACGCGAGGCTGCCGGAGCCATTGCCGAAGCCGAGTCGATCACCCTGCGGCGGGCCCTTGATGGACTCGAAGCTCAGCGCAAGCAGGCCACTGCCCTCAACATCCGCGGCCGGCTCAGTGATGCGGACCTCGACGCCGAGCTTGATCGCATCGAGATGGAACGAGGGGCGCTGGAAGCCCGCGTGGCCGCGTCAGAGGCCGCTATGGGCGATCCGCTACCCCAGGAGGCGCACGACTTCCTGACTGAGATCAGAGCCCGCCTGGACGCCGGACTGACCGATGAGCAGCGGGCCGAGATCGTCCGCCTCCTCGTGCGCATCGTCATCCACACCGACCTGTCCGGCCCCAAGAAGACCGTCAAGGCCGCAGTGACGTTCCGCTTTCCCGCTGTAGTTAGTTTCTTCACGGGCATCCGTGAAGAGGTGAACTACACCACCGTGCGCCGGGTGATCGAGTTGCCGGTGGGCCGCCAGAAGGTAGCGGTGGGATGAGCAGCCTCGAGCGCCTCGGTGACAGTGCTGCAGCCCGCAAGGTGTTTGCGCGTGTCGAAGAGACCGCTCAGGACGGCGTGGTGGCCATCAAGCCCGTCGCGCCGCTGCCCGAACCACTCGAAGCGATCGACCTCTCGCAGGTTCGAACCCGACCCATCGACTGGCTGTGGCGCGGCTACATCCCGCTGCGCAAGCTCACGATCCTCGATGGCGACCCGGGTTTGGGTAAGTCGACGATCCTGCTCGACTTGGCCTCACGTGGCTCGATTGGCGGTGTGGCGCCCACAGGTGAGCCCCTCGGCGATGCCTTCACGACCATCTACATCACGGTCGAGGACGACGCCGAAGACACGATCCTGCCGCGCATCCTCAAGGCCGGGGGAGACCCATCTCGGTTCCACCTGGTCCGGAAGCTCGTCCTGCCCGCGGAGATCGACAGGCTCGAAGAAGCAGCCACAAGGCTGAAGGCTCGACTGATCGTCATCGATCCGCTGATGGCCTACCTCGGCGATGGGGTCAAGACCAACGACGACCATCTCGTCCGCCGGGCCCTGGAACCGCTAGCCGAAATGGCTGCTCAACTCGACGCCGCAGTCGTGGCCATCCGCCACCTGAACAAGCGGGTCGGTGATGACGCGATCTACCGCGGCGGCGGCTCGATCGGGTTCGCGGGACTCGCCCGCAGCGTCCTAGCCGTTGGTCGCGATCCCGACGACTCCGACCGGATGATCCTTGCGGCCACCAAGCTCAACGTGGCCCGGCGCCCTGCCTCGCTGGCCTACCGGATCGTCGCCGACGGCGACTACGAGCCGGCCCACATCGCCTGGGACGGAACGTCAGATCGGACCGCCGAAGACCTCATAGGTCGTACCCGAGACGAGGTCGCTGGACGCTCCAAGACCGGTGACCTCGCCCACGCCATCCGCGAACTCCTCAAGGCGAACGGTGGCTCGATGCCGACCGGCGAGGCGTGCGAGGCCTTGAAGAAGCAGGGCTTCGACATCAGCTCCCAGGACAACCTCGGGCGGGCTCGGGCCCAAGCCGGCGTCAAGAGTGCCAAGGCGGGATACGCCGGCGGCTGGGTCTGGTCCTTTTCGTCGTCAGCGGGGAGATCGGAGCCTTCGGTGCCTTCGGAGCCTTGGCAGACCAATCCGTCGAAGACTCCGAAGAGTCCGAAGACACCGACCAAGACACCGAAGACACCGATTTCCTCCTCTAAGGAAGAACCGGTCTCTTCAACCCCAGAACCATCCCTAGAAGAGGGGGCGGCCACCTTCTGGGAGGACAACTCCCTCCTTCAAGGAACGGTCTCCGCCAGTCGCACGAGAACCTTTGAAGGAAGGCCAAGATGAGCGTCCAGACTCCCCTGCCCTCCCTGGTCGTCGAGGAGGTCCCGATCGATCTCCTCCGTCCTGATCCCGCCAACCCTCGACGGATCAGCGACGAGGAGCTGGACTCCCTGGAGCGCAGCCTCCGCCAGTTCGGCTTCGTCCAGCCGGTCCTCGCTCGCAAGGAGGACAAGACTGTCATCGGCGGTCACCAGCGCCTGCTTGCCGCCCGCCGGCTCGGCCTGGCCACAGTCCCGGTCACCTACCTCGATCTATCTACAGAGCAGGCTCGTCTGCTCAACCTCGCCCTCAACAAGATCTCCGGGTCCTGGGACGACGCTTTGCTCGCCCGTCTGCTGGCCGACCTGCAGGCCAGCCCGAACATCGACCTGACCCTCTCCGGCTTCGGAGACGACGAGATCGCCGATCTCCTCCGCAGTCTGGAGACCCGCGAGAAGAAGGAGCGGGTCGAGGACTTCGATCTCGACTCCGCTCTAGAGGACGCAACCCGGACTCCGCGCTCCAAGCCTGGCGATCTATGGGCCCTCGGCGAGCACCGACTCCTGTGCGGGGACGCCACCAAGCCCGAGGACCTCGAACGGCTTCTGGCTGGCGCTCAAGCCTCGATGGCGTTCACCGATCCGCCATACAACGTCAGCCTCGGCGATCACGGTGGCCAGCAGAGAGGATCGCGAAAGAGACGGATCGCCAACGACTCCATGGACCCGATCGCCTGGGAGGTCTTCGTCCGGGCCTGGGGCCGGACGCTCCTGACCAGCGTCGACGGCGCCATCTACTGCGCCATGAGCAGCAAGGAGATGCCGCTCGTGTCGCGGGTCCTGGCCGAGGAAGGCGGCCACTGGTCCGACACGATCATCTGGCACAAGGATCGCTTCGTCCTCGGACGTGCCGACTACCAGCGGGCGTATGAGCCGATCTGGTTCGGTTGGCGGGAAGGCGCGAGCCACCACTGGTGCGGGGATCGCGACCAGGACGACGTCTGGGAGATCAACCGACCATCCGACGCTCCGCTCCACCCCACGATGAAGCCTCTGCCGTTGATGGAGCGCGCGATTGCCAACAGCAGCGAGGCGGGTGATCTGGTGCTGGACCTCTTCGCCGGCTCAGGCAGCACCCTCATCGCCTGCGAGCGGACCGGCCGGCGGTGTGCGGCCCTCGAACTCGATCCTCGCTATGTAGACGTAGTGCTGGCGCGCTTCGAGAGGTTCAGCGGCCAGACTGCGGAGCGGCTCGATGGCTAGACGAGCATCGCCACCCAAGCCGGCGTCGGGCGCCACCGTGGCTCGTGTGCGCCGATCGAGATCCAAGTCGGCCACGAACGCGACTCGCGCCCTGCGTGCGAGCGTGGACGCCCTCGCGGCCAAGGTTCCCCTCCAGGCAGCAGACCGCAATGACTCGACCCGCTGGGCGCTCCGCTATCTAGAAGCCAGCCGACCGACGAGCGTCCTAGCACCCACACCCCTGAGCGCGGAAGACAAGACCAAGATGGTCTATGTCCAGGCCGATCAGTTGGTGGGCGTGATCAGAGCCGTGCTGGAGGGGCTCAACCTGTCGGACGCCGACTACACCCGCGGCATCGACCTCGCGATCAAGGAGCTTCGGGCTGCCTCCTCGCAAGGCTGGGAGCCGCTGTGAGCGACCGACCCTATGGCGAGATGGCGAGCACCCGGCGGTATACCAGAGGTAAACGATGGTAAACCGCGGCTGCACCTTCGAGATGCCCGACGGCCTCCTGTGTCAGGCTCCAGCGCTGCGCGGCAAGGCGCTCTGCTACTGGCACGAACCCGACGCATCCGACGCGGCGCAGGAAGCTCGGCGGGTCGGAGGCCACCATCGGCGCAAGGCCCGAAGCGTCGCGACCATCTACGACTTCGCAGGGTTGCGCACCGTCGAGAGCGCCCAGCGACTGCTCGAGACCGCGGCCATTGAGACGTTGGCCTTGGAGAACTCGATCCAGCGCAACCGCACCCTCATCAGTGCCGCAGCCGGTGCCGGCAAGCTCATCGAGGCAGGCGATCTAGCAGACCGACTGACCGCCGTTGAAGCCGCCGTTGGCCCCAAGGCCCATCCCGAAGGCGATGCCGCCTTCCCCGAGGAGCCAGCTCGATGACCCTTAAGCGACGCCTCGACTCCCTTGAGACCTCACTGTCCCCCACCCAGCTTGTCCTGCGCTGGCTGGCCGAGGCTCATACCTACGGCGACATCGAGCCCTACGTAGCCTCGCTCCTGGCCGAGCCCACGCCGGCCGCTCCTCTGGATCGTCTGGCCCGGGAGGCAGTCCAGGGGGCTAGGACTGCAATGCGCGGCAAGCGTCCCGAAGTGGTGGATGCCGCAGTCCGGAGCGCCCTACGCGAGACGGTCTTTCGCTTCGAGCTGGTGATGCGCATCAACGTGACCGCACACGAGCTACTGGATCGGGAGGCCTTGATCGACGCCGCCCTGTCAGCCAACCTCTGCCTTGCCTTCGGCGGGGATCAGCAGGCCGACCCGAAACGCGTGGAGCACCTCGCGACCCTGCGCGATCTGATCTGCGTCCGGGTTGACGAGCTATTGGCCAGCGGGGAAGCGCGCACGCTCGTCGAGAATCGCTACCTCGACGGCCATGACGCGCTCTTCCCCGACCTCGCAGCGGCCTGGGAAGAGCAGATCCACAGCACACAGGTGATCGCGGCTATGGCAGTCCGCATGGCCGAACTCGACGGCGCCCGGGCCGCTCCAACGCCGGACCCCGAGACGCCGTCCCGGCGGACGACGGAGCTTGTGGCCGATCTGGTGGAGCCTGCGAAGTCCGAAACGCTCGACAAGCTCGGGGAGGGCCGGCGGTCGCTGGACATCGCCAACGCCTGGGTGCGGCGCAAGCTCCGCCAAGTTCCGCAGCCGGAGCCGTGAACGCCGTCACCATGGAACGATCGTGAGGTCGCCGTCCGACAACTCCGTCACGATGCTAGCTATGCTGGCGTCCCAACCTCAATCGACGGGGCAGGCTCACAGAAGGGGATCACGTGGAGCGGGGACCGGGTTCGTGGTCGGGTGGTAGACGGGGTTCGTTCGGTCTGGCAGCGGTGGCGCTGATCGCTCTCGCGGCGACCGCGTGCACCGCGACGACGAGTCCGTCGCCGCAAGCATCAGCATCGCCGTCCGCGTCGGCAACGCCATCGGCAAGCGCCATCGGTTCGACCGAGACTGCCAGTCCGAGTCCGAGTCCGACTCCGAGCCCGACCGCCTTCTGGACCCCCGATCTCGCCCTCACGCCGTCACCGACCGTCGCGCCGGATGACAACCCCACCGACGCGACGCCGACCCCGCCACTCCCCAAGGGCCCGCTGCCGAGCGTCGGCCCCGTCCCGACCGGCAACTGGACCGGCATCAAGTGGATCGCCATTCCCGGTGGCCACTCGCCGGCCATTCCGCCCTACACGGAGGACTACACCGTCAACGACACTCTGGAAGGTTGGAGCCAGGGATACCTCGAGTTGATGTGGAACCCGTACAACCGCACGTTGACGCCGTGGGTTTCGACGGATGGGTTGAACTGGAGCTCCGGATCACGGATCGACATCAGCCTCTGGAGCGCCCAATTCAAGGGCTATGACCAGGGACTCGACGCCGCGGACCGCGCCGACTGCGGTTTCGAGGTCGTCCAATTTGAAGAAGGACCGGCGAACCTGCTGCTCCGAGGGAAGGTCGCCTGCAGCGGAGGCTGCGGCGGACCCTGGTATACGACCGAAACGATGTGGTCCTCTACGGACGCGAAGTCCTGGACGCCGATTGATATGCCAAAGATCTTCGGAGCTGGCGGGATCGGCCCGATCTCTGGTGGCTCGAGTGGCTTCGTCGCTCTCGGGGCCTCTCACGACAAACAGACCATATGGACTTCGAGCGACGGCCAGAACTGGGAACCTGGCGCGCTCCCTCCGGCTGCCCTAGCTACCGGATCATGGGCCAACGATCCGGCTTCGTTCGCGGGCGGTTTCGTGCTCCCGGGTGTCGTGCTCGAGGCCAAGGGCCACGGCTTTGTCCCGCCGAACCATAGTGACTACGGCTACGGCGGCGGCTACACCGACGGAGGTTGTGTTGGCCGTAGTCCAACAGACTTCTCGATGTACCGGGCCGCGATATGGTGGTCGCCCGACGGCAGCACGTGGACACGAGCCACCTTGAGCGGGACCACAGCTGCCTCAAGCGTAGACATGGAGATCTATCGGATAGACGACCACACGTTGATAGCGCAGCAGATCGCTTCTACCGAGGACAGGGTGCTCACGTCCTGGATTTCCACCGACGGCAAGAGCTGGATGAGGCTCGTCAGTCGGTTCCCCGAGCTGCTGCCATGGCAGCTTATTGTGGGAAGGACTCGCGGCTTTATCTACGATTACGGGTGGGCCGGAGGCGAGGTCAGCACGATCCCGGCTACGACGCTGTCTGTCTTCACTCCCGACTTCAGGATGGCCGATCTCAAACAGACCGGCGACGCTCCCTGGATCGACGAATGGCAGACCGCGCTGGGGCCGACCGGACTCCTCGTTACAGAAGATGGCTCGCAGTTCTGGATCGGGGTGCCGACTGCCGGGTGAGCGGGCCAGGAAGGCAAGCAGCGCTCGGCCGCCACCATGACACCATCGCGTTCGCATCGGCCGTCCTGCCCAGACCTGGGCTGATTGGCTTCGCTCGCGGGGCCCTGACGTGCCCCCGGTCGGCTCGGTATCCTGTCGGGGCTGACCAAGGCGAGGGACAAGAGGGCATGGCCAAACGCGCAACGTCCACCTATAAGCCTGTGAGGCCACGCAGTCGCGATCGCGCCGTCGGTGGCTGGCGTGGCCGCTTGCGCCTGCGGCGAGCTCGACCGCGACGCGAAGCCGTCCTTGTCGGTGGGCTCGCCCTGGCGGTGATCGTGGCCCTGGCCACTCTGGGCGGAGCGGTCCTGCTGGCCAAGGTCGACCACGACTGGGCGAGCATCGCAACCGTGAACGGCCAGTCGATCAGTCGCGAGGCTCTGCGCTCACGGGTGAGCGTTCTGGAGTTACTCGCCACTGAGCGCTACTCGTTCATCGCTAGCGAAGTTGGGCCGGGCGTCATCAGCGCCAGCGAGGCGAGCGATCTGGAGGCCGGAGCATCCGCACCACTGGCCGATATCGTGACCGCAGCCCGCGAGAGCCTGATCGACGATGAGCTGGTCCGACAACTCGCAGATCGTGAAGGGGTCGCCACCAGCGCGCCTCCCGATCCCTGGGCCGAGGCACTGGCGTACATAACGGGCGATCTGCGCCATCAGGTCCGAGTCGTGCGCTTTGGCCTGCCAACGAGCGGCGCAGGTTCGAACACCGCCACTGGCGGCTCTGGGCCCTGGCCGCCCGCCACCTCAGCCAACATCGCCGCCGCCACCGAGCGCCTGCGAGTGGAGCTTGCGGCCAACACGAAGGTGGAGACGATCGTGGCCGGCCTCCACGACGCGGGCTGGACCGTCACCGGCGAGGACGTAGCGCTGTCATCGAGCGGCGTACCTGCCGACGCCTCGCTCGCGCTCGACCCGCAGATCGCCGCCGGAGCCGAGACCGCGGGGGTCGACGATCTCCTGGGTCCCGCGACCGACGAATACGGCGAGGTCGCCATGGCCCGGGTCCTGGCTCCGACAGACACCAACCGCGCCCTGATGGGTCTGCGCGAGGACGCCGGGAGCGCCAAGCTCGATACCGGAGCTCTCGCGGACTGGGCCGAGGGTCAGGCTCTCTCGCGTGCCCTGGCCGGCGACCTGGCGACCCGCCAGAAGACCGCGGGTGTGACCCTCGCGCACTTTCGAGAGCTCGTCATCGGAGATGCACCCGACTCATCGGGAACAGCTGGTCCCTGGGTCGAGCTATCGGGTCTGGCACTCGATCGACTCGCGTCGGTAAGCCCTAGCTCGATAGCCGGTGCTCCGGCCGGTCTGGATCTCGGAGCCGATGCGCTGGCCAAGACTCTGCGCGGCCTGGCGCCACCCGATCGGATCAAGCTATTTGGTGCCCTGGTCAGCGGCGCCAACGCCGCACCCGGCTCGGATGGCCCCGATTCCTCTGGTGAGATCGGCTTTGCCACAAACGATGGTCTCCTCCCCGACATCGGTAAGGCGGCCTTCGATGCCAGGGTTCGGACCCCCGACATCCTGGGGCCGATCACTACCTCCGCTGGTCCGCAGCTATTCCTGGTCGAAGCCCGCTTTGGTGGAGCGCTCGACGAACGAGCGAAGGCTGCCCTGCAGGAGGTCCGGGCCGATCCCTCACCCGATCCGCTGACCTACACCACCCGCTTCTCGGCGCCCGATGCTGCTCTCGCGCGCGATGGCGGCTGGCGTGCCGACGCCGAGTTCGGAGCGGCCGAGGACGTTCGCTCCGCTCTCTTCGATACACCTCTTGGCACTCTCTCGGGTCCGTTCGTTCTCGATGGCAAGCTCGCCTGTGCCATCGTGGACTCCCGTTCGAGTGGCATCCCCTCTGCTCGAACGCTAGCTCGACTCTCGCTCGATGGCTTCGATGCCTGGTATCACGATGAGCGCATCGCGGCCACCATCACCCGCTCGGATAACCCTCTACCCGAGCTTGCCTCTCCATCCCCGTCACCGACTCTGGCCCTGCCCACGATGCCCGGCCTCGCGACCCCGGCTCTGCCGACCATCCCGGGCCTTCCCGGGGCCACACCGGTCAGGACCGATGAGATGGGGTTGCCGGCGCTGCCGTAGGGTGAGGGCAGGCGACGGGCGGCATCAGTCGCGACGAGCCCCCATCGACATGACCGAATCAAGCGGCGCAACCAACCTATCTGGGGCCGAAAGTGTCCTAGATTCTTGACGCGGGACAAATCTCGGTGCGCGCGCTCAGCCCGGTGGACTCCAGAACTCCGCCCACTCCTGGGCGTGCGCTAACGCTCGGGGACCCAGTCTGTTCTTCCATAGGACGGGATCCAGATCGTCCTCCGGCGTGTTCGAAAGGCTCTCGACGAAGCCGACGGCGACGCATTCGGTAACTTGGGGATCTCCCTTGTCCAACAGCCGCTCCACTAGGTCGAATAGAGGCAGCCAACAGGACGAAGTGGATCGCGCTGCGAGTAATCGGGCTGAAGGCTCGCGCAAAATAGGCGCGGAGAAAAGCCAGCCGCCGAGCGGCTTGCGGGCGGCGAGTCATTGTTGGGCCTTTCTGCCAAGGTCTTAGGCCTCGACGAAGGGCTCGACGATCGCGGTGGGAGCGTCCATGAGAAATGGGTCAAATGAAAGAGAACCACGAGTCGCCTGGTCCCGCGCCTGCCAGAAGCGTCGGACCAATATGAGCGATCCAGCGTTCATACATCAAGTCCTCGGGTTCGGGAGCCGTTTCGAAGACGAGGCCCGAGTCCCACAGCAGACGCAGGTTGAACAGGTCACCGACGACCTCCAGCCCGGTCAACCTGGCTCCTTCGAGTACTCGGATATCTTCTGTCGACACCCCACTGCCGGAGACCAGCCGCCAGGAAGTCTGCACCCGAATCGACTGATGCTCGCCAAATCGCAAGAATGGATAGCCGTGCAGAATCTCGGCGGATTGGCAGGCCATGCCAACCAAACTCGACTGCAACTCGGCTACAACGCGCGCATCCATCACGGAGACAGCTCCAGGTGCGATAGGTCACGATCAATCTTGCCGCTGAGATTCGCGCCGGTGACGCCCAAAGGCTGCTCCGCGGCGTTCTGCACGATGAGCCGAGGGCCTTGGGGGCCTGAGCTCGCAGCTCCATCCATGATCCGCCACGTGTTGCCGGTCGCGGGATCGGTGAAGATCACGCCCGCTTCCTTGCCGAGGGAAGGGACGCTCGGCCAGCCAGCTCTCTGCAGATCAGAGATCAGTTGCGACCTCGACGTAGGCACGGCAGCGCCGGTCTTGCCGGCGACGAAGTCGCACAACGGGTTGAAGTTGTGCACGAGCACCGCGCCCGAGCCGACGAAGAAGGAGTGGGCGCCGTCGACGGTCAGGTCCCACATAGTAGAGGGAGTGGCCGAGACGGTGAAGCTCACGACCGTGGCGGGCTTGCGCGACTCGGTCCGGACCTGCTCGCCGATCGCGAGTGAGCCAGCCTCCACCCAGCCGCGATCGGTCGTGAAGAAGGGGTGGTTCGGAGTCGTCTCGATGGGGCCCGTGTCGGTCACCAGGTGCTCGACGACTGGATCGGTGTGGGCCATGACCGCCGTCACGGTGTGCGGACCGGTGACGCCGGTCCGCGGGTCGTAGGCCTCGACCGTGTCCCCGACCCTGATCTCGGAGATGGCGGTCTTGCCGGTCGGGGTGGCGACGAGGGTGTCGGAGCTGACGCGATCACTGCACCGCAAGCTCGCACAGATCATGTACGAGGCCGCCACCGACCTCTACGACTTCCAGGCCCGCAAGCTACGACCCGAGCCTTTTCGGGCTGCGCCGTTTCCTCAGCGTGCGAGACCTGCGACCCGGTCCAGCTGCGGATACCTACAGCTTCGGCGTTCGGCCCGTCTGGCCATCGGTCAGCAGCTTCATGATCGTGGTCTGCGACGGCCACGGCCCGCCGCACGATATCGTGACGCGTTTGCCGGCTCGGCCCGGGACGCTTACCAGCTCCACCACGGGGGGGCTGCCAGACCTGGTGATCGCTGCGAAACGGGATCGACCAACCGTGAGGCGCGCTACCTCTGACCACTCGTAGGTCCTGGAGTGGGTCAGATAGCCGATCCGGAGGCCTTTGCCGCTGACCCACAGCTCGGTCGGCATGAAGACGAGCCGGCCGATGCGCCGCAGGAGATCCAGACAGAAGAGCACAGCCATGGGGATCGTGAAGAACGGGAAGTGCGCGAGCCTGTCTCCTGCAGACTCCGGCGGCGGGGCCGGCGGCCCAAGCGAGATGCTCACCAGGTATAGGCATCCGATCAGGATCGCCGCGTCGAATGCCACCCAGGCCTGACGATTGCGAAGGACGGACACAGCAAGACACTCGCCGAGCTGTGGATCGGATCGGATGACGGCCCGGTAGTGGGGTCTGTATGTCGCCATTCGGCCTCCTAGCCCCAGGGATTGCCCTGGCGAAGTATGGTCCTCATGGATTGCCTGAGTCACGCACTGATAGGAGTCTGATGGCCTCGTAGTAGTCGTCTAGTTTCGGACAGTCGGAATCGAAATTGCAGGCTACGGAATCCCAGGTAGAGCCGACCACGTTCGAAGTGACGACGCCCGCGATGACAGCCCCACCCCCGCAGATCAGAGCCTCCCCCGGGCCGGTAGCAAGCCCCAGTACGCATGCAGTTCCCACGAGGGCCCCGACCTTCAATCCCGCGTAGTCCTTCACCGCCGTCTTGGCCGACTGGTTTGCGCAATTCAACTCGTCGCTCCAATCGCAGGTGGCCATGGTCAGGCCGGTGTCCGCCAGCAGTGCCGCAGCCCCGGCCTTGTCACTTATGCCCTCCAAAGCCGCTCCATTGCCTCCGGTGAACTGCTGTCTGACCATGCCTATCGCTGCGGAACGTGCGCTGGCTTCGGTCCAACCCCCACCCCTTGCCATGAAGCCTTCGAATAGCTTCTTGAATCTCGCCAGCCATAGCGCGTCCTTCGCGATGTCTGCCGGTACTTGGATATTGCCAACCGCCGTCGAGACGATCTCAGGAGGACCGTCGCTCGAGGAGTCACCAGCGATCTCTCCCCGCACGACCTTCTTCCATCGCCTGAGACACTCATCAAGATCCGAACCAGTGCTCAGGCACATGGTTAGGAACTGCCGGTGGGTATCGTTGAGCGTCGGCACAGTAGGGGTGCAGTCGTGATACTGGCATCCGCCATCGGTGACGGGTGGCACTGTCGGTGCCGGGGCCCCTCCCGTGGCCGGCGACTTGGGGCTGTTGCCGGTGTCCTTGCCTGTGCCCGTTTCCCAGCAGGAAGCATCCGTCACGATGTACTCACATATGCCCGTATGGCCATCCGGATCGATCAGCGTCGCCGGGTTGGCATCGCCGTAGAGATAGCGGTTCATGGAGATCGGGTTCTGGGCGGAGCCGCCGACGGAGTCGAACTGCGTGAAGGTGCCAAGGCCTGGGGAGTAGAAGCGGGCGCCGGCGTCGTAGAGGTCGGCGGCACCGGTTGCGGATACGAGCATGCGGCCCTGGTAGCGCCAGGGGGTCGGCAGGGAGGATGTGGTCGCGGCGATGAGGCGGCCGTAGGCGTCGTAGCGGAAGGCGTCGGTGATCGTGCCGAAGTTCCAGGTCGCCGCGGCGGCGACGTTGCCGTGGAGATCGGGTACGAGGAAGCTCAGGGTGTTGGAGCCGCCCACCTTTGTGGCGAGACGGCTGCCATCGGAGCCCAAGAGGGCGACGGTGGTGCTGTTCGAACCGCCGCTCGTGGCGATCTGGCAGACGGTCTCGCTCGTGCCGAGGTAGCTGTAGGTGTCGGTGGTGGCGGTCGGACTCGTCGCGGTGGTGCGGGTCGCGGTCCGGCCGAGAGGATCGAGGGTGAAGGTCGAGCTCGCGGTCGGGTTGGGAGCGGTGATGCCGAGCAGCCGATCGGCGATGTCGTACGTATAGGTGGTGGTCGAGCCACCGGCCACAGGTTCCGCGTCAGCGATCATGTTGCCGCCGGAGTCGTAGGCGAAGTAGTGGGTCGTGCCCGATACGGTCTGGCTCAAGAGCTGATCGGCGGCGTCATAGACGTAGGTCGTAGGCGAGCCGTCGGTCATGGACGTCCGGTTGGAGTCGCGATCGTACGTGTAGCTGATGCTGCGGGAGCCCAGGACATCGCTCACCACGCGCGCGAGGCCATCGTAAGTGAAGCTCGCGGTGTTGTTGCCCGAGTCGCCGGTGATGCCAGCGAACGTGCGGCCCTCGCTCTTGACGTTGCCGTCGCGATCGTAGGTCTGCGAGAGCGAGACGCTCGCTACCCCTGTGCCGCTGATCGCGAGGCCGACCGGACGCTTGGCGGCGTCGTAGGTGTAGGTGAACAGGGCATTGCTGCCGGTCCAGGTGCGTGACCCCAGGAGCCCATCGAGTCGATACGACCAGCGCGGTGTGAGGCTCGTCAGGCTCGTCTCGGACACGCTCGCCGGCCGCCCGGCGAAGTCGTAGCCGAACGTGGCCGTGCCGGTAGGATCGGTCCGGGTCCCAGCCGTGCCATCGGCGTTGTAGGTGTAGCTCGTGAGGACGCCGCCCGAACCGTCGCTGATCTCGATGGGTCGATCGAGCAGGTCGGGGCTGAAGTTGATGGTGAGGGTGGTCGTGCCTTCGACCGGTGAGGCGTATCTGCCGTCGAAGACCAGACGGGTCCTATAGCCGTCACCCTGGTATGTGCTGGTCCATGAGAGCGGTGAGGTGCCCGAGCCCGGAGCACCCTGGTAGGTCTTGACCAGCGTCGCTCGGCCGACCGCGTCATATGTCGTGGCGGTGTAGCGCGTGGCATTGGCACAGGTGCTAGCCCAGCTCGGGATCGTGCAGACCTGCGTGAGCCGGTTGCCCGCGTCGTATACCCAGGCGTTCGATGAGAGCTGGACGCCGCCCAGAGCGGTGACACCGGTTGGCAGAGGAGTCACGGTCGGTGGCTTCTGGTAGATGAGATGGCCGGCGGCGTCATAGGAGTAGTGCCAGGCGGTGGTCGCAGAACCCGAGGTCGGGTCGCACAAGGTGCCCGCGTCGCCGCGGTTCTGGGCGCTGCAGTAGCCGGTCATCTCGCCGAGGGCGTCATAGGCGTAGGTCGAGCTGACGTCGCGATCGGGGTTAGCGCTGCTCCACACGCCATCGACGTAGTTGGAGGTGGTGGCGGTCACGCGGCCAAGGCGGTCGTAGACATAGTGGCTGTTGATGCCGGTCGGATCGACTAGATCGGTCTTGCGGCCCAGGGCGTCGTAGACGTTGGCGGTGACAAGGTTGGAGTCGGGCGCGGTTTCGCGCCCGGCGGCGAAGTGGCTCGACATCGTGCCGCCCGAGAGGGCGGCGTTGTAGAGGGCGACTTCGTCGATCGAGCCTGGGAAGAAGCCCGAGCCCGAAGCCGAGCTCGCGATCGTATTGGTCTTCGCGCCGCCGGTTGGCGTATACGAGCCGAAGCTGCCGGTTCCGGCCGCCGCCCCGTTGACGTAGTAGGTCACCGTTCCGCCAGCGGCGCTGAAGGTGGCGCCGACATGGGTCCACGTGTTGGTCGGGATGGTCACGTTGGCCGAGCCGGCGTTGGCGACGCCCGTGATCCGGGCCGCCAGATACAGATTGCCGCTCGAGCCCGTCAGAATCAGGCCGTAGCTGCCGGTGGCTCCGGCGACGATGGACTTGTAGCCGTCCGCGGAGCTCGCCGGGTTTACCCAAGCCTCGATGGTCCAGTCTCCGGTCGTGAGATCGCAACCGGCGAAGCCGACGTTGCCGCTTGCGCCATCGAAGGACGCCGCGGTCCGGGCCTCGTCAATGGCGCCGGCCACCCCGAGGGCGACCCCGCCGGTGTACGTGCCGTCATTGGATCCCTTCTTGTCTTCGGCAGCCGTGCCACCGCGCTCGTCGAGCGGCCAGTAGTCGAGGAGACTCGCCGTGTTGATGATGCTCGTGCTGTAAGCGTCGGTGGCATCGACCGAAGTCGCGACCAGGCGGCCGTCGGGGTCATATGCCGAGGCCGTGACCATCGGCTCATCGACCCCGGGCACACCCGGCGGGGTGACGTTCTCGATCGGATGGCTATCGGCGTCGTAGATCGTCTCCGAGGTGGGGATGTTCGATTGGGTCGTGACCGTGGCGGTCGCGTCCCAGACCACGACGTCGTCGAGATAGAAGTTGATCCAGCCCGAGGCGTCCTTGCGCACCGCGAAGTGGACGTTGCTGGCCCGATCGGCAGACGGCGTCCAGGTGCAGTCGATTGTCTGCCAGTGGCCGTTGGTGGAGAGCGAGCCGCAACTGTGGTAGTCGCCGCCTGATGCATCGACGCCGAAGAAAGAGGTGAGGGTGTAGCCACTCCAGCCGTCGATGTCGGCATGGATCTTGTAGGTGTGGCCGGCCAGGAAGGTCTGGCCGCCGTCCTGGGCCGAGAGGTCGACCCAGGCACCGCTATACGAGCCACTGGTGCTCGTCGCGACGCGGAGACGGCCGCGGCCATTGTCTGGCGCGGTCGTCTGGTAGGCAGAGCCGGCCGTGTCCTGATCGGACGATATCGCGCCGGCGGGAGCGCCGATGAAATAGCCACTCCCGCTACCGGTCCAGCCGTCGACGCCGCCCTCGAAGCTAAAGAGGCTCATGCCTGCGGCGCCGCTGCGATCCCAGTTGGCCAGCGTCGAGTAGGCGCGCCCGGCGGCGTCGTAGAGGGTCGCTGTCCAGGTCACGTCGTCGTCGCCCTGCGTGGACGAACCGGGCTGGCTCGTGGCGGCCGTCCGCCCGCCGGGCGTGTAGTCGGTCCGCGTCCAGGAGTTGTCTGGGCGGACCACCGCTGTGGCGCGGCCGAGGGCGTCGCGCTTGGTGGACGTAGTGTGGCCCAGGACATCGACGACACCCACGAGGTTGCCGTTGAGATCGAACTGGTTGTCGCTGCTTATGTCGCGGTCGGGGTGGCTCGGATCGTATGTGCCGGTGCTGTAGTTACCGACCGTCCGGACCTCGTGACCGTCGAGATCGAAGACGTGCTGGCTTGGGGTGCCGTAGGCGTCGTAGGTCATGGTCGGGCGGCCGGCCATGTCGAGCACGCTCACGCTATTGCAGTAGAGCGTCGTCGAACCAGGGCAGAGCCGGCCGCCGGTCGGCGCGATCGGGCCACGCGAGCCCGACGGCTTGGGCCGTGCAATCGAGCCGCTCACATCGAAGTAGGCGGTCGTTGTCCGTGAGTTCGTGTGAGCGGAATCCGAGTAGACGACGCTCTGGATGACGTTACCCAGGAGGTCGTACCCGCTCGTGGTCTCGGCATTGATCAGCCCGCTGCCGCCGTCGGAGATGACCGAGGCCTGGTTTCCCAGGTTGTCATAGGTGTAGTTCGTGGTGAGGTTGGCGGTGCCGCTCGTGCCCCCTCCGGAGACGGAGTTGGCGACCGAGCTCACGAGCAGGCCGTGGGTATACGTGCTCGTGTTCTGGATGCCGTTCGGGTCGGTCACGCTCACGGCATGGCCCGCGAGGTCGTAGGCCGTCGTGGTCATCTCGCCGAGCGGGCTCGTGACCGAGGTCCGGCGGCCGGCCGGGTCGTAGGCGTAGGTCGTGACGTTACCGACGCCATCGGCGGTGCTGGCCACGTCGGTCATATTGGTGGCGTAGGTTGTGGTGGCGCCGACGCCGTCGGGGTCGGTGGTCGAGATCGTCCGGCCCCAGGCGTCGTAGGTGGCGCTCGAGATCACGTCCTCGTCGGGCTTGGTCGGATCGAAGGAGCCGTTGACGTAGTTGGCCGTTCGCGAAGTGGGCAAGATGGCGGGCGTGACCGAGGAGGCGCCATACGCCAGGCGCGTATCGATCCCTCCTGTAGTGCCCGGTGTCTCCTGGTTCAGGACGAACGTGTCGGTCGGAAGCCCGGCCGGGGTCGCGCCGGTGCCATCCGCGTATGTCGTGCGCGAGTACATAGTCAGCAGATCGACGTCGTCGACGTATCCGGTGCCGGCCGACGCGTCATTCCAGAACGAGACGCGGATACGTCCGTCGCCGCTGACCGGGACCCGAGTGTCGATCGCGTACTGGGTCCAACCGCCCGGCGCCTTGCTGGCGGTGGCCATTGCCGGAGTTTCCCAGGTCGAACCAGCGGCATCCTCGATCTTGTAGGAGACGTGTCCGCCTGAGACGCCATGCGCCCAGAACTGGAGCCGCATCGCCTGGCCGGGCACGAGGCGAACGGTCTGGGTTGCCGGGCCCGCGGCGCCGTTGGCGGCGAGCTTGAGCGACGCGGTGCCGCTGTGGACGCTGGCATCGGGCAGGCTCGTAGCCTGATAGATCGTGGCGCTGCTGCCCAGGGTCCAGCCCGCGTTGTTGCCGCCGGTGCCGTACTCGAATCCCTCGTTGGCAAGGTACGTGTCGTCGGTGACCGAGGTCGGATTGCCCGAGTCGTCGTAGAGCGTCTGGACGTCGTTGAGGACGGTCGCGGCGCCCTCGGCCCAGTGGGCCTCGATTGCCCCGGGGCTCAAGACGCCAGCGTAGACCGCCACTTCGTCGATTGAGCCTGCCCAATGAGCGCTCGCGTTGCCATCCTGGCCAATCCGCAGGGCGTGGCTCCCATCGGCGAGGAGCGCGGTGCCGACATAGACGCCCGAGCCGATCTGGATGCCATTGACGTAGATCTCGAAGTTGCCGCCGCCGACGGTCTCCACGATGTGATACCAGGCTCCGGGGGCGTACTCGAATTCGGCGTCCGCGGCGGAGTTGAGCCATGCGCCCCCAGTCCCGATGGCGCTGTGGATCTCGATCGGGTTGGTCGCGGTCGCAGGCGCTAGCTCGAGGGCGAAGCCATACGAGCCGCTCCCCACGATGGCCTGCTTGGCGGTTGCACTCGTGGTCTTGACCCAAGCCTCGACCGTGAAGCTGCCTGAGAGCGCGAGGCCGGAGTTGATCGCAATCGAACCCGAGCTGCCGTTGAAGCTCATGGCCTTGTTGGCATCACCCACGAGGGCACCAGGCTGCGCGAGGCTTACGCCGCTGCTGCTGATGGTGCCGGCGTGGTTGCCCGAGCTGGAGTCGGCCGCGGTCGAGCCGCTGGGCTCACCAAGGCGCCAGTAGCCGGCGAGGTTCGGCCCGGCCGCCACGACCGTGGAATAGACGGGCTCCGGACTCGTATATGGGGTAATCGTGTCGACCACTTCGTGGAGCGCGTTGTACGTGTAGGTGGTCCGATACAGTCCCGGATTGCCTGCGGCGACCGAGGCGTAGTACTGGTCGGCGCTCTGGCTCCACAGCGTCTCGGCGCCGGTCAGCGGATCGGCCAGGTTGTCGACCGCGAGCGCGGCGTTCGTGCCGCGGCGGCTCACGACCTGATTGCCTCCGCCGGTGCTCGTGCAGCCGGCGGTCTGACAGCGGGTTTCGGTGCTGTAGTGGCCGACGCCATCGAAGGCGTAGCTCGCCATCAGATCGCCAGCGTCGACCGCTGGGGTGCACGCACTCGAGCTGCACGTCAGCGGCTGGTATTCGTTGAGAGTCGTCCCATCGGGGCTCAGGTCGATGTACAGAGCCTTGGAAGCTGCCAACGCGGGGCCGTTCTGCCAGAGCACGCGCCTGTAGGTATCCGAGCTCGCGGAGTAGGTGTCCACGACGAGCATGTCCTCGTCGGGACTCGCGGACACATCGGTGATCTTGGTCGGGCGATTGGTCCCGTCGTACGTGACCATCGTGTAGAAGTTGTTGCCGCTCGATCCCGTGTCGCGAGGGTCGCGGATCTTCCAGAGCAAATTGGAGCCTGTGTATTCGAACTTGAGACATCCCGATGCGGTGCCAACGGCCGCGCACCCCGTGCCGACGTGTTGCGCCGGGATGACGGTCATGAGGTTGCTGCTGGTCAGATCGAATTCGGTGGCGCGACCGCTGTGGCTCGTCGTCGAGCCGAGTTCTTCGGTGAATGTCACCTTGCCGCTGGCGTAGGCCACGGCGATGTCGCGCTGCGCCGTGCCGCTCGAAAGCGCCATGCCATCGGAGGGGGCGTGGATCTTGGTCAGGGTGTAGGCGGCCTGGCCCGACTTGGAGGTGTCGTACGTCCAGTCGAAGGTCGTGGTCTGGCCGTTGCGATCGACGATGCGCTCCAGGAGGCCATCGAGATTGAAGTAGTGCTGGCTGCCGTCGGCGCCGGTGGCGACGAAGTCCTCGGATCCAGGGGCGATAAGCGGATCGGCACCGGTCTGGCTTGTGAGGTAGTCGTCGTCGAACAGGGCGTACTGACCGTCATACGCGATGAGCTCGTAACCGGTCAGCTGCACGTCATCGGGGATAGGGCCATTCGAGGGCGCGGCCCCGGGCGAGCTCGAACCAGGATTGTCGTTGTAGAAGCCGAGAACCTGGCGGGCGTCGTCTTCGAGATCGCGCGTGACCGGAGTCCAACTCACCGGCAGCGAATCGGAGATCTTGATCGGGTTCGCATAGCCCTTGTTCTCGCCGGCGTAGTAGGTGATGGTTTGGCTGATGTTGGTGCGAACGTCCTTGATCGTGAAGGCTTGGGCGATCGTTGTCCCGCCGACCTTGCGCCAGTACCAGCGGGCGAACGGGTAGACGTACAGCGGCGTTGTGAGGCCGCTCACCGTCGGACTGGCCGACAGAGGCGTGATGGCAGTCACCTGGAGCGAGTCCGCGCCGATGGCCTTGTCCGAGCTGTTCAAGCTTGCGTAGCTGCCACTACCGCCGACAAAGGTGGGCAGGCTGTCGTCGAAAGCGACGCTGCTGCCGGGCTCGAGGGCGGCCCCGTCGAACCAGAGGCTTCCACCCGACACGTAGCCCGTGATCTCGACCGCAAGCACCAGATACGAGTCGTGGTCGGTAGCAGCGCCAAAGAGGCTCTTGTTGGCGTTGACGTCGTTCCAGACGTTGCGCTCGTACGGCGTCCAGGATGTGGATATGCCACCGATGTCGGTCTGCCAGTCCATGCCAGCGATCGACCAGGACGCCCCGAAGTTGTAACCGAACCAATTCTGCGTCGAGGTATTGGTGTCGTAGATGTCGAGCGCGATGCCGGCCTTGTTGTATGTGAGCGAGCTTGTCTTGGCGCTGAAGTCCAGCAGCGGGTATGAATTGAGGGGAACCTGGGGCGTGATGGCGGCGCTCGTCGTGGAGCGGCTGTCGATCTTGGTCGAGAAGGCGCCCGACGATGCGGTCAAGTGGTCGTACGTCGGCGGCGAGCTCCAGGCGAGCTTGTTGTCGTCGAACAACGTCCAGCGCGTGCGCGCCAGGGCCGAGGGTGCGCTCGAGATCAACTGGCCGTTGCCGTCGGCGCCCACGAAATAGCTGTTGCCCGACGGGTCCTGGTATGTGTAGGTGCCCGGCGCGGTCGTGCTGACGTTGAGCCGTTCATCGAAGTTGGTCGACCAGCCGCATGCTCCCAGGATCTCGGCGCAACTGGAGATCGCGCCCGAGTCGTACTGGTATGACAGGTTCACAGGGTCGAGGTCGTTGAAGCCCACACCGCCCGAGCCATCGACATGGAGCGTGCCCGACCACAGGTTCACCGCAGCGGTCGAGCCATCGCCGAGGGTTACCGACTTGACCGGGCCCTGTGCGGTGCCGCCGCCCGAGACCACGCTCATCGAGAACTCGTCGCGCTCGATCACCGAGCCACCGGTCCAGCGGGTGTTGGCGGGATCGAAGGAGCGTTTGTCGCGGGCCATGAAGAGCTTGGGGTTCGCCCAGTCCGAGGCCCAAACGCACTGGACTCCAGCGGTCGAGCAGTCCGCGCCGGTGACGTGGACGAGATCCAGACGCAGGGTGTACGAGCCCGGCGTTGGGGGCGCGGTGACTGCCAGGGTTACGGCCCCGGTGTGTCCGTCGGTGATCCCGCCGGACGGCAGATCCTGGGTCCCCGGCGCAGGGCTGGTGACCAGCTTGCCGGTCTGGTCGAACCAGCGATAGCCGGCCTTGTAGTACCAGCCGGCGCTGTCGGGATTGTTCTTGTCGTTGAAGGTGAAGCCCGAGCCGTTGTTGGTGATCACGATCGGGAGGTTTGTCACCTGGCCCGCGGGCATCGCCGAGGGGGCGTAATTCGGACCCAGTTCGGTCGCGAAGTCGATCTGGGTCTGGGGCACGACGTAGTTGATCGTGAGGAGCGGCCGGTTCGTGACCGGCGAGGCCGTACCGAGATCGAAGTCGATCTCGTTCTTGGTCTCGTCGGTCTGGACGAGCATGAAGCCGAGGTTCGCCATCCAGTCCGCGGCTCGGTTGGTGTACAAGTCGCGAACGATGGCGGTCACATCGAAGGTGTCCGTACAGTTGTCTGAACCGTGCCCCCCGCATGAGTTCGCCGTGGCCTGCTGCACGGTCGTGCCGCCGCCGTTCACCTGGGCCCAGGTCGACTCGCCGGTCCAAGCATTGCGCATCCGCTGCGCGGCGAGGGTCATCGTCCCGGTGCCGTAGTTGTACATCTGGTGGATCGTGAGCGAGGCGCTGATAACCTGGCCGCCGTCCTCGGTGCAGCCCGTGCCGTCGCACAACGAAGCCGAGGGGAAGAACACGAGCGAGCGCATCAAGCCGAAGCCGGTGCCGCGGGCATCCACGCCGACGCGCTCGAAGCCGCGCCCGGTCGGGTAGTACTGGGGCATGCCGGCCATGAGGTAGGTGTCGAGGTATCCGGTGTTGGTGCAGCCGGTCCCACCGTTCTGGATGCAAATCGACGGATCGAGGCTGACCGGGAAGGTGCGGACAGAGGCGGTGAGCCAGCTCGGAGCGATGGCGTAGACGAGCAGAACCTCAGTTGGCCCCAGGCCAGAGACCGTTGCGGCGGACACGCCGGCGGGATAGGTCGTGTCGCCCGGATGAACGAGGGCAACCGAAATGTCCGCGTTGGTGGAGCCGAGCCCTGTGGCATCGACTAGACCCGGCGCCCCGATCCGGCCGACCACGTCGGGCCCGCTCTGGCCGGCGGCCGGAACGCCGGCAGGGTCGATCAGAAGGACGCTCTGGCCATCGGTGTCGAGGGTTGCCTGCAGGGAGCCCGCGTCGAGGGCGTAGGCGTACGTCGTCGCCGCGCTCGCGTTGTTGAGGGTCGCCCCGAATTCGAAGCCGTCTGCCGTGGGGATGACGCTCAGCGCCCCCGCCACGCCCGTGCCGGCAAAGCTTAGGCCGCCATTCGGACCGACATTGGCGATCGGATTGACCGAGGGTGTGGGCGTAGCCGAAGGTGTGGGCGTGGGCGCGGGCGTAGGCGCGGCCGAAGGTATGGGCGTGGGCGTAGCCGAAGGTGTGGCCGAGCCCGATGGTGTGGGCGTGGCCGAAGGCGCGGGCGACTGAGTCGGCAAAGGCGCGGCCGACGCCGTCGGCTGGGCCGAAGTTGCTGGATTACCCGTTGGCGGGGGCGTGGCAGCGGCGGCAGGATTGGCCGAGGGTGTGGGTGTGGGTGTGGGTGTGGCCGAAGCCGTTGGCTGAGCTGAAGGTGCTGGATTACCCGTTGGCGTTGGCGTTGGCGTTGGCGTTGGCATGGCCGTCGGCGTGGGCGTGGCCGAGGGGGTGGGCGTGGCCGTCGGCGTGGGCGAAGGAGATGGACCGACCGTGAGTCCCCCCAATGAGGCCGATCCGTAGCCGGGCGCACGCAGCTTGATCGAGTAGGGTCCCGACGCAAGTTGGGCTAGGCCCGCAGTCGCGTCGCGGTCGCTGAGCTGAAGCGAGACGTCATTGGCTTTGGTCCCTAGATCGTAGGCGCCTGCGGTCTTGGCCACGAGACTCGTGTCGATCGGGGCCCAGGCGCCGGTGGTGTCGCGGTAGTTGACTCGCACCGGGTAGTAGATGAGGGTGATCGTGCCGTTGGTCTCAGCGTAGGCACGGACGTTGGGGCCCCAGCGAGTCATGGCCGGCGTCCGGACCGATGGCGCCTTGTATGTCGGCTGGGTCGGCCGCAGCGAGACCCCTCCGTCTGCAGTGGCTCCTGCGCTCCCCGGCTGCTGGGGAACGTCGATCGGGGCGCGTTCGACAGCCGAAGGGATCGAGTTCGCCCCGGAGTCAGTGGCGGGCAGACTCCCGCCTTGGGCCGGTGGCAGGGCGGTGGTCGCGGCAACGGCGGAGACGGTGATCGAGGTGGCGACGAGCACCAGGCACGTTGCCGTGCTCAGAGCCCGACCAATGACACCACGACGGAGCAGACGCGAGCGCACGCGTCGAGCGAGGTCGACCCTCACGTTACCCCCGGCCCTGCGGCCCTGTCTTTGGCGCGCCAGCGCGCCGTTCTCCACCTCTGCGGCTCGCTGACGGAAGCGAACCGGGTCCACGATCTCGGGCGATGAGTCAGAGCGCGGTCAACTCCTGCCCGGCCACCTCACCCGGAATGGACCGGTTCCGAGTCTAGTAGGTTGCGACCCGCGGGTTAAGGCGATTCCGCATGCCGGCCGGCGCATAGTGGCGGGGGTGGTCTGGGGCTTTCGCCATGCCTTTGCCTGCGAGGCAGTGGGCGAGTCGGGCACGGGCCGCCGCACCACCCTCGCCGAGATCTACGGTCGTGGCCTCACGATCGAGAATGTCATCCCGGCCCTGCTAGATCTCAAGGCTTACCCGATCCGCAGGTGCCGCCGTGCGACAGTGGATCGTCGCGATCCGCGCATAGCGTCGACGCCGGCTGGTGAGCACAAGACGGCCAACGAGCACAAAGCCTCTACTGTCGTTACGCCTGCTCTCCGCCCATCGGATCAGGGTTCACTGCCTGGAGCGTAGTTGCCTTCCTCGTCGATTACGAGCCACCTGTTGTCGATATGCTGGAGTTCGAGAGTGAAGATCATCGTATTCTTCGGGTGCGCGACGACCAGCTTGCCGCCGTCCTGTACCTGGGCGATGTCCAGCCAGACGTCCGCCTGTACCGTCGCGGTCACCATGTCACACGGCAGCGGCGTGCCGACTGCACCCGAGGGATCCGCGGCCGGCACGGCGCTAGCGCAGGTGTCCAGAGACACGATGTCGATACGGCTAACACCAGCGTCCAGGTACCGCACGTCGCCGACCATCTGACCATCCAGGTTCTGTGCTAGGACTGTATTCCGTTTGGCCAGTTCGTTTCCCGCAAAATACTTAGCGAGATCGGACCTACCAAGGCCTTCAATTGTCGCGCGGTCTGCCTGGGCCAACGCCCGGCCCTTGAAGTTGGCCCCGGGCATCGGCGCCATCTGTTGGCTAATGATCGCGTTCTTGATGGCAAGCCGAATGGGCGCCTCGTCAGGAGCCGCTTTCGTCGCGCTCGGAAACGAAAGCACAATAGCTGCCGCGACCATCGCGGACAAACCAGCTAGCGATGCGAGCACTCTTCGTGATAGTCGGTGGCGACCCACGGACCACTTGTTCATGGCTCTTGTCCCTTCTCTACCGTTTCGAGACTACGGCGTATTGGGATCGATGTGGATCCGGGTGATCATCGTCGTCGCCTGGTTATTAGCGTTGTAATCTCCGAGATTCCAAAACGCGTGCTTCCGGGACACGCTGTGCTGGTCGACCAAGTCGCCCACCCAGCCATTTGGATCGGTGCCATAGCCTACTTGTATAACTGAATGAGACACGCCGTAACGATTTGAGTCGTCCCAGTCGAAGTAGAGGACGTCGCCGACGCTCACGCCAGACCTGGACCCAGATCCTTGAGTGGGACCGTAAATCCTTGCGAGCCCGCCGTAGGTCTGCCAGTAAAGCCACTGCAGCTGGTCGAAAGCTATCGACCAGCTGAACGAAGCATTATCCGTACTTGTTCCGCTGACGAACCAGTTCTTCAGCGTGCTCCGATCGCCTCCTACGTACGAGCTAACCATCGAGATTCCCCCGGCATGGAGGGCCTGGGACACGAAGTTCGTGCAGTCGTCTCCGGTAAACACGGGGTAACTCGGATTGCTTGTCGCGGCCCATTGGTCCGCGTATGAGGCGGCAGCGGTTGGGTTATAGGCTAACGTGGCTCGAGGGGCCAACGCCGCTAGGACAAGAGCCACGAGGATCACCCCGCAGCAGTATCGTGTTCTATGCACAATCCGCCCCCTAATAGTCCTTGATCGAAGAAATCTGGTTGTCCCAGCCCTGGAGGTCGCCTGATGAAACGTCACTCGTGTAGGTGAGACACGTGCCCGTCAGTCCATCCCAGCACAATGACCACTTAACGCTGACGCCGTGACTCATGTTGAATGTTTGGAAGCTGGAGATGACGTCATTCCATGTCGTACACATGAGGTGGCAGCCAGCCCCGAAATTCTCGACCATTCCTCCCAGGTTTGGCCATTGCGCCTGATTGCCACAGAGGAGCATATACCGACCAGTGAAACTTGGGCTCTCCCATAGCTCGATCCCCGGACCGTAGAAGCATCGTGTATCTCCCGATGAGTACTGCGCCGCACTCGCAATCTTCGGCTCGGCAATAGGCCGCGCCATCGAGGCAATCGCTGGCGAAGGGATCGATGCGGCGACCAAAGCGGCCACCACCACAGCCCCTCCCCAGCGGAGTCCCGCGCCAGAAGTCCTCACGTTCACCCTCCTTGAACTGACGGTCGAACAAGCACGAGTTTGAGCAGGTCAGGCTGAGGACATCCCTCCCTCCGGGCTACACCCTGGAGACGACTTCTACCGAGGCGATCCGGGGTTCGCCTGGACCGTGACTAGTGAGTTACCTTCTCGGGCACGCCGTTCGAAACAATCTCCGAACCCGACAGCAAGTCGTGTAACCCTCGTTTGGACCGGTTCATATGCGTGCTCACCAAGAGAACGGATGACCAGACATATCCCGCTAGGTAGGCCGTCATCCACGGGATCGCGAGGCCGTTGCTCAGGACAGAGCCAACCGTTGAGGCTGGGGTACTCAGCCATGCGTTTGTCGGCGTACGCGACAACCAGTCAGTTGCGCTGAGGATAACGATAGCGGCGCTCACCGATGCGAGAGACAGCGATGCCCCAAAGCCGGAGAGCCAGAACCATCGGGAGAGTGCGCCAGAGGCCGTGAGCCTCCCGCGGCCGCTTGCTTGAGCGACCGAGAGTCCCATCAATCGTTGCCCCAGGGTGGCCCCTAGCTTCGTCCAGCTGCCAGCGTAATAGAAGCCTGCGAAACCGACGTATGCCAAGAGAATAATTGCGACAAGGAGACCGTTCGAATGGAGGAGCGGCGCGCTCACCAATTGGAACGGATGAACTCCGCTGGCGTCCATCTGGGGTTCTGTCTGCGGGACTAGGCGCATCTGATCGATCGCCAATCCGTTGGGGCCCAGGGCACCCACTACGAGCGCGAGCAGCAAGAACGCGCCGCCTGCAAGCCCAACGATCGCCGAATCGACGAACCAGGCGAGTACTCGCCGTCCAATCGATGGTGGGCGCGCTCCACCCGAGTATCTCGGCCTGCGAGAAACATCATCCACCCTGATGCCTCCGTCCCACCGCGGTCGCCCAAGGTTCGATCGTAACCGTGTCAAGGCCCAATATACACATTTGAGCGCCCGGACAGACTACATCATCCGTTTCGACACTTTCCGGTTCTTGATGTCGACCAACGGCTCGTGTCTGCCGCGCCTGTGCGGGTCCGAATCCAACTGTCGCCGTTTGAGAAGGTTGCGGGCATCCGCGCGTCGGTGAAGCACTTGCACTCTGAATCGAGTTGACCCGGTAGAGGTCAACGTCGTCTCCGGCCGCCTCGCTACGCCCCTCACGAGGTGGTCATCGTGTCCGCGACCCCCACAGTCGAGAGTCGAGCCGGTTCATCCGCGACGGGACCGCCCCGTGTTCTCTGGCAATCGCTCCAGCTGGTGCGGCTGCTTGATGGGCAGGGCCATGACTCAGCCGAAGGGGCCGGCATCGGCTACTCCGGGGTCACCGTCCAAGCGCCGTCGGCATTGATCACCAGGAGCATCATCCCCGGCGGCAGCTGAATCTCGCCACTGAACTTGCCAATCTCGTTCACCAGCAGGTCTCGGCCGCTGTCGCTGTAACTCCAGACGGCGAAGTTCGAGGAACCTGAGTGCGTGATAGTCGCCGTCGTGAGCCCGACTATCGGCTCCTGGAGCAGGACAACATCGTCGCCGCGGCCAGTCAACTTGGACACGCCGTCCCACAACCTCGCCGCCTGAATGGGCTTCACTGTGATGGTCCAAGAACCGCTCGACTCAACCTTGAACGCGACGGAATGCTCGCCCGAACCCGTATCGAAGATCACGGTTCCTGAGTAGTTGCCGATCACGTTCACCAGGAGGTCGAGTGTCGAGCCATCGGCCCCTATCGACCAGACCACGAAATTGGCGCTGCCACGATTGGCGATCGTGGCAGTCCCGGGCACGTCTTCCGGGATCGTGAACTTCGGCACCTTGTTGCCCCGCCCCGAGAGCTTGATGGGATTGAAGTCGAGGACGGGCGTCGGTACGGCCGTCGGCGACGGAGCCGGTGTCGGGGTCGGCATAGCCGTCGGCGACTGGGTAGGCCCGGTGGTCGGCGTCGGTACGGCCGTCGGCGACTGGGTAGGCCCGGTGGTCGGCGTCGGTACGGCCGTCGGCGACGGCGTGGGTGTCAGGGTCGGCGTCGGTACGGCTGTTGGTGACTGGGTAGGCCCGGTGGTCGGCGTCGGTGCAGTCGCATCGGTTGCTGTTGGATTCGGAGTCGGGCTCGCGGTCCCCATTGCCACCAGCGCGGTTGGAGTGGCCCCCGCGCTCTTCGGCTTCTGCTCCGTCGCGCCCGCAAACACGATGGCAGCTACCCACACGGCAGCGAGAGCGATGGACGCCCCAATGCGCAGCCGCCGGTCCTCTCGGACTCGGGCCAGTTTTCCGAGGACCCAGTAGCCTGCATCGAACACTAGCGGCCCGTACAGCGCCGCGAACGTAGCGCAGACGAACAGGGCTGCCAGCGCCACTTTCAAGCCGACAGATGCGGACCGCCACTTCGGCTCGAACCATCGCCAGAACCTGCCACTGATTGGCATGCGAGCGACCCCTTCTTTAGGTTCGAAGGACGCGACGGCGAACGCCAGTTGCGACCCACGCGATTATGCTCGTCCCTCTACCTAGAAGGGGGGCTGATTCGGCGCAGTTCCACGACCTTCGGGCGCGATCGTAGACATCATCGCGGTGGTGCCGGGCCATCAGGGCGGGCGAAAGTGCTCCGCACGATCAAGCCATAGGGTTGCTCTTGGGGTGAGGTCTGGCCGGTGCCATCATTCGGTCTGCCTCTCCGACGCCTGCCCTCCGCTGCTGGCCAGGTGGGCCGCCCACTCGATGACGTCGAAGAAGCTTCGTCCGGCCGCCTCGCGGAAGAGAGCCGAAACTGAGAACGTGGGTAGGCGCTCAAGCGCGGTTGTATTCCGTCACGGCGCCATCTACGTCAGTCCGACTCAGGCCCGTCCGCGCTCAGCGGAGCGCCGGAGGCCTCGAGCTCGTCCTCGTCGTCTGGCGCGGGCGCTGGCTTCTCCGGATAAATCTCGCGGTACAACCCAGCTCCCATGAGTTGGTCGATGGCCCCCACGAACCAGGCCACCGCGTCCTCCGAGTTGTCGACCAGGATTGCACGCTTCGTCGTCTTGAGGACGGGCCAGCCTTCCACTGGGCGTCCCCAATCAGCGAGCGAGTCGTGACGCTTGGCCCAGTCTCGGACGACGCCCCGGACATCGGCGTACTTGGGATCGGCCTCGAGCCAGACGGTCATGTTCGTCTCGCCATCTATAGGCTCGTAACCGTAGGTGACCCAGACGCGGCGACCGTTGCCAAAGAAGAGCGTCACTCGCCCGTGGGCGGCGAACTGGTTGCGGCACGTTCGCTCAACCCAGTGATTGGGCCAGCGGAACTCGGGCGGAAACCCCAACTCGCGATGCTCCGGAGCGTCGAGGGCTTCGTTCACCTGCCGGAGCACCGCGAGGGCCTTGCGGAATAAGTGGTAAGCATCTTCGAGCGAGATCGCCTCCCGGGCTGAGACCGGCAGCGTCCATTCCTCGGTCATCTTGATCTCCTGCAGGTATTCACGAAGATCGAGCCAGTGCTCACCTGGCTTGTGAGTGTCCCTGACGGCGTCCGCGATGGCTTGCCAGCGGAGCTGGTGAGGCTTGGCTTCACTGTCCATCGGCTCGGGCGCGAGCAGAACCAGGTCGCGCCGGCTGTCTGGATGGGCTTCGATGTAGTCTCGGTAGTGTGCCAGCTGATTGCCGCTTAAGCCGGCGTTCACCTTGTTCTCGAACCAGATCTCTCTCCGGGTTTCGCTGTGGCCCCGTCCGTCTGGTCGGGCGATCGTGAGATGGAGCACCAGATCGATGAAGCCGTAGGAGGGAGCCGCCGCCGAGGCGGGCATCGGCCACTGGGTGACCGCGGTCACTCGGGCGTGATGGACCTCGTCCTCGTCGATGATCCCCGCCCGGCCGAGGGCAAGAAGAATGGGCTGCGGATTGCGGCGGATCGCCTCGGCCAGGGCCTCAGTGGTGAAGTTCTCCTGACTTTCGACAAGTCTCTCGTCGCCAGCTCCCGACACCTTGGCGTACCGGAACAGGTGCTCCAGGGTGGACATCCGACCCCTTCATCGAGATCCGGCCGGCGGCCGAACCGATGAGCCAATCCTAGCGCGCGCTTGCCGGCCTCGTCCCACCAATCGCACGATCGGGTGATCGTGGCTCGTGTCTGACGAGCCGCTCCACAAGTTCGGGAGCCAGTAGAGCTCCGACGGGCTTTCGCTGGCGCCGCTACCAGCCGCGGGCCTCGCTCGCATTATTGCTGACCGGCAGCTGGCGCTTATGCGGTCGCGGCAGGCGTCGCACCAGCGCGGTCTCGAGCGTTCACTCGGAGGACCGCAACTGCAGCGGGTAGCAAAGTGACGACCCCTACTCCGCCCACGACCACGGCAACAGCGAGGGGAACCTCATCGCCGGCGAGCGCCGCAAAAGCAAACCCTCCGACGATGCCCGCTGAGGTGAGGAAGAGCCAGATGAGCATCGGGAGCGCGAACGCTCCGGCGACCGGGACACCTCGGAGGAGGCCAACGCCGGCCACGACGCACAGCGGCAGGAAGAGTCCGAGATCGAGGGCATAGACGGGGTTCGTTGGGAGGCCGGCCTTCGCGAGGTCCACGGGCGGAACGCCACTCGTCGTGGCGGTCGCGATCTGCCCCAGCCAGAGCATCCCAAAGAGGGCCGCAACGAGGAGGAGCACGGCGACCGATGTGCGGCGCGGGAGCCGCCCGATGAGGACGCGGCCGGCGCCAGCGAGGTCCGCGGAGGACAGGCTGAGCACGAGGCTCCAGACCGCGAGTCCTAGGATCGCGATATAGACCGCGGCGAGCGGGTTCATCACCACGGAGAACGCGAAAATCGCGTAGTTGTAGACGAGGTAGAGGAGGCCAGCAGTCGCCGCAAGGCGGCCCACGAGCGAGCCATGACGGGCAGTCGCCAGACCCACGACTAGGATCGGCACCGCCAGGAACAGCGTCGCAAGGTCAATCCCGCGCGCCTGTTGGGCCCAGAAGGGGACGTCACGGTAAAGACCGCCGATACCAAGTCCGGCCGCCGCGGCGACGGCGGCAAGCAGGGCCGCGATCCAGGCCAGCGGGTCGGCGATGGCGAGTCGGTTCATTGAGACCTCCTGAGAACGCGTGCCTGAAGCTCGTTGTCGCCAAGGGCGGACGCCCCTCCAGGGTGGGGTTCCGCCGGGCGAAGAGGCAGAGTCGATTGGCCCTCAGCCGGCCCGCTTCGTCAGGGCCTACTGGTCCGGCTGCCACGATGCCGCGATAGCGTTGCTTTCTCCGGCCAGCTGAGTGACTCATGTGGGCGACCACCTTGTACCCGAGGCGCCCACGATGACCGCTCAACCACTCCCGGCCCTGACCAGCGGAGACCCCTCCGCCTGGGACCAGGCCCTCTACGCCTTCTTGATAGAGAAGGGCAACCGCTCGGGATCGAAGCGGACGGTCGAGTCATACAGCCGGATGCTCTGGCCCTTCTTCGCCGAGCGCAGCTTGACGCCTGATCGAGTCAAGCCTGGCGAGGTCCTCGCCTGGGTCCATGGCATCGGCCGCTCCGGTCGGACACCGTCCTCAACCACGGTCGGTGCGCGGATCGCGTGCCTGTCCTCCTTCTACCGCTTCCTGATCAGGATGGGCCTGGTCGTCAGCAACCCCTGCGACGCCGTCGAGCGACCCAGAGCCATTCAGTCCGTTGCCCGGGGATACAGCGCCGACGAGGTGCGACGGCTCCTTGCGGTGGTCCCCGACACCATCGCCGGGCGGCGAGACCGAGCCATCCTCCTCACACTCGTTCTGACGGGACGGCGTCGGACCGAGGTGATCAGCCTGAAGGCCGGCGACCTCAGCATCGAAGGCGAGACGGTCTTCTATGCCTACCGAGGCAAGGGCGGTAAGAGAGGTCGGCGGGAACTCCCTCGCCCGGCCTACGAGGCGATATGCGCGACGCTTGCCGATGCCGGCAAGGAGCTGGCCTCGATGACTCCGGCCGAGTCGCTCTGGCAAGCCGCCGCACGAGTGGAGGGAGTCACGAGCGGCACGTTCTACGCCAGGTTCCGCCGATATCTGCAGCTTGCCGGCATGGCCCCGACCGGCATACACGTCTTGCGGCATACGGCGGCAAAGCTGCGGCGAGATGCCGGGGAGTCGATCGAGTCAGTCAGCCAGTTCTTGGACCACAGTTCGCTCGCGGTCACGAGCGTCTACCTGCGCCGACTGGAGGGTCAGGAGGACCTGACGTGGCGCGAGGTTGCGGAGGCAATCGGGGTCTGAGGCTTGATAAGAATCAGTCGGCCCCGGCGCCTTGCGCCAGGAACTCGCCCAGAATCGCCCACCCAACCAGCATCACAGGCGTGCCCACCGCTCCGAGACTCCACCGATGATCTGCGGGGGTATGCCGAGTGCTGCGACGAAGTTCGGCTCGGGCACGATGGGCACTCCGTAGTCTCGCGCCTTCTGCAGAGTGGTCGTCACTTCGTTCGAATCGGCGACGATCAAGACCTGCGTCTTCTTGGTAAGCCGTGGGAGCACTTCGCAACCGGCCCATCGAGCGAGCATGACCTGAGCGTTTCGGTCGAGTGGCGCGCCGTAGAGAGTGGTCGAGCCCTGTCCGCTAAAGACGACGGACTTTCCGCCCCAAGTCGAGTCCGCTGGTGTCCGATTGTCGGTCGCCAGCTCCACGATGCACTCGCCCGGCGTCCCTAGGTGAAGAACGACACCCACGCCTCCACGTTCAGACTGGAGCGCGGCATCACATGCCACCGCGGGCGGAGTAGCCCCTGATGTCGCCGCAAGCCAGCGAAAGACCGGTTGATAGCTTGCCGCGTCGGTCCGAGACAGGTAGCCCGCCAACGACCAGGTGCCGCCCGCCCACAGGACCACAGCAATCGCGTTGCGGTCGTACTGGTTGGCGGGCTCAGCAACGAGCAGTGCCTTGTAGTAGCCCGGCGGCGGCCCGGGCATCCCAGGCGGGAGATCGTTTGGCCCGGGCGGCCGCGCAAGCCTCACCGACGCTTGTCGGTAGTACTCGCCGACGACCGGCAGCATCGCGTCGTCGCGCAAACGGGTGAAACACGTCACGTTGAGGCGGGCGGAGTTAACTCCGCTACCACCGAGAAAGCGCCGTAGGAAACTCATGCCTCGCACCCTCTAGCACCGTGAGCACCCTCAATAACCTACGCGCTTTTGGTCAGTGACGGACGACGAGTACGCACGGACTGACCCGTAGCCCCGGCGAAGAGCCCGCGGTCCGAGGGAGCGCCAGATAAGCGCCCGATAAGCGGCGACTGCTAGGGTCGGCTCGGGTCGGGCTCCGCTCTGTGACCGGGCCGATGCCGGACGACGGTGAGCGAGCCAGCGAGGGTGATGCCGCAGGCGTCCCGACCTAGCCTTGCCGCGCGACCCCACGGGACGTGGGCCGGGGCGAGACAATGCAGCCGTGACAGGGTCGAGAGATCGCGATAGCCATGGAAGCGCTCGCGGGCCGCAGGACCAGCGCCGGCTCCATGACTGGCTGGCGTGGGACGAGTCGGTCAGGCGAGGGCGACGCATTCTCTCCTTCGATCCGGACTGGACGCCCCGACCAGGCGGCCCTCAGTCCCCCGAGTACATCCGCTGGCGACAGGCCGTCGAACTTCGTCGCCTGCTCGCGGAGGCCAACCGCGCCCTGATCGAGCTGCACCTGCCGGCCCTGTTCCGCGACTACTGGATCGCCTGCTTCCTAGCGCCCTACGAGCGCGATGGTCTCGAGGTCATCTGCGATCCGCAGCCAACCGGGGACGTGACCACCGAGCGCGTCTACCCGCCGCCCTCGGAGTCGTGGTTCGACGCGGGCATCGACTACTCCACCGCTCCGGCCACACTGCTGATAGAGGGACCAGCCGCGCTCGCGAGCAGCCTCGTCCTTCGTGCCGCGGTTCGTCGGGCGCTGGAGAGCAAGCGACGGTCGGGCTTTGCGGCCCAGCACCCGCTCATGCGGACGCGGCAGATCGGAGCCGTGGCCGAGGATCGCACCGCCGCGAGGGGCCGGCCGAACCCTGCCAAGGAGGTCGCCATCCGCCGTGCGCGAGCATGGGCAGCAGGCGGAGAGAAGCCCGAGTTCATTGCGCTTCGCCTCACCGAGCGCGGGTATCAAGTGTCCGCGCGAACCGTGCGGCGGTGGCTGGACGTGCCGCCAGAATAGGGAAATTGACACGCCGTCTGGGCAGCACGAGGGGCCGAAGCCGAAGGCATAGGCGACGATCAGGCCCCCGGATAATCTCGCCTCATGGCCGCACGAGACACCGCGACACCAACAGCAGCCGGCGCTACTCGACATGAGACGCCGGCGCCCGGACTCGCCCTGCCTCGTCGTCGACTTGCACGACCCCTCGACATCGAGCATGTGTATGTCCCTGACCGCGACGTCATGGCGGCAGCCCTCCGGATCGTCCTGGGACTTCCCCGCCGCTTGCCCGACGGTCTGCATGGGAGACCTCGATGAGCGCGATGACAACGGCGGTGGCGGTCCGGCGGGTGGCGATCTACATCCGAGTCAGCAGCGAGGACCAGGCGGAGCGCGGCAGCATCAAGACCCAGGAGGACGAGATCCGGCGTCGCCTGGAGCGCGAACCCGGAGTGGTCATCGTCGGCGTCTACTCCGATGAGGGCGTGTCGGGCACGGTGCCCCTGGCCGAACGTCCGGCTGGTGCCAGGCTCCTGGCCGACGCCCGGGCGGGACTGATCGACGAGGTCTGGGTCTACAAGCTCGATCGCCTGGGCCGCGACCTCATTGGCCTCGCGATCGCCCGCCGCAGCCTCGTGGAGCTTGGCGTCCGCCTGGTCAGCGCCCATGAGGGTGAGCCCGACGAGTTCATGTTCGACATCCAGTCCGCGGTCGCCGCCAACGAACGCCGGGTCTTCCTGCGGCGCTCGGCCGAGGGGATGAGCCGGGCGGCGCGAGAAGGTCGCTATACCGGCGGGATCGTGCCGTTCGGATACCGCGTCGCCGGCGAGAAGCAGAAGGCGCGCCTGGAGCCCGACACGGCCCCGCTGTGGGGCGATCTCTCGGCGGTTGATCTCGTGCGCCGCATCTACAACTCGCTCGGTCTGGAGCGCCGGAGTTGCCGCTCCATCGCAGCGGAGTTCAACGCCCTGGGCATCCCGACCCACTACTCACGCGATCATCGCGAGGTCAAACGGGGAGAACGCAAGGAGCGCACCCAGGGCCTCTGGCGGGCCGGGCGTATCCGGAACCTGGTCGTGAACCCGATCTACAAGGGTCTCCTCCAGTACGGCCGACGGAGTGACAAGGCTCGCGAGCCCATCCCGGCTCAGATCGAGCCCCTCGTGTCTGAGGACCTTTGGCAGGCTGCTCAGCAGACCCTGGCTGCCAACCGGACCATCGCCAAGAACACCCACCGGCGCTACCTGCTCAAAGGCGTCATCCGGTGCGGCCTCGACGGGTTGACATACGTTGGCTCGCAGGGCCGCCAGGGTGTCGGCTGGTATCGCTGCGGTGGTCAGCTGGTCGAGCGCGGTCCCCTCCCCGGCCGGTGCTGGGGTCAGTCGATCCGGACCGACGTCATCGAACCGCCGATCTGGGACGACATCGAAGCCTGGCTTCGCAACCCTGGCGACATCCTCCAAACGCTCGAAGCGGAGATCGAGCGGGTCCCGGACGTGCCCGACGAGTCGATCGCCCTTCGCCGTGCCCTCGAAGAGGTCGAGCAACGCCGGCGACGGCTCGTCTCCCTAGCCGAGGAGGGCCTTCAGACGACCGCTGAGCTTCGTCCCGAGTTCGCTCGCCTGGCGGGCCAGCGCGAGGAGATCGAGGCACGCCTGACTCGTCTGGCGCCCCGGCCGCAGGAGCCTGTGCCGGCGGAGACCATCGACCTCCTCTCCGATGTGCGTACTCGCCTGGAATGCGGACTCACCGACGAGCAGCGCCAAGAGATCGTCCGGCTGCTCGTCTCGGTCGTCGTCCACACCGACACGGGCGCGGACGGCAAGAAGCAGGCCAGAGCGGTGGTGGAGTACCGGTTCCCCAATGGCGTAGATGGTGTAGTCGATTTCTCCACGGGCATGGATTCATCGCGGCGACGAGTTGGAAACGTGACGGGAAGACCGCCGCTCGGCCCACCCGGGCGATCGCGACCTGGCCGTCCTCCAGCGGCTGTCGCAGCGCCTCAAGAGCACCGCGGTCGAACTCGGGCAACTCATCGAGGAAGAGGATTCCGTCGTGCGCCAAAGTGACCTCGCCCGGGGAAAGGCGAGGGCCGCCGCCGACCATGGCCGCATACGAGATGGTGTGGTGAGGCGATCGGAATGGGCGCCGTCTGATCAAACCTCGTATCGGGACCGTGCCGGCAACAGAGGCGATGATCGTCGCCACCCGCGATTCCTCGTCGTCGAGAGGGGGCAGCAATCCCGGAATCGTTCTGGCCAGAAGAGTCTTGCCCGATCCGGGCGGGCCGATCATCAGCAGACAGTGACCGCCGGCCAGCGCCACCTCCAGGCCCCGTCGAGCCTCCAGTTGGCCTCGTACCTCCGCCAGGTCAGGCGCCGCGTCGCCGTCCTCCGACGCCTGCCCCACCGCCGAGCAATGAGCGTCTCCGTCATCGGCCTCGAGGCGCACCGCGTCCGATAGTTCGACGCGTGGCGGCATCGTTCGCGTTCGCCCGTGGCGGCTGGCGCGCAGCAGCGCCGCCGCCTCTGCCAGTGTGGCCGCCGGCACGACCTCGACGCCATCCGCGAGCGACGCCTCAGCAGCGCCATCCGCAGGCACGATCACGCGCCTGACGCGCCGCCTTCCCAGCGCCATGACCATCGGCAGCAGGCCCGGCACGGGGCGCAGGTCCCCGCCCAGCGACAACTCGCCGAGCACCGCCCACCTGCCCGTAGCCTTGACCTGCTCCGAACCGACCATGATGCCGAGGGCTATCGCCAGATCGAGCGACGCGCCACCTTTGCGCAGGTCGGCGGGCGCCAGGTTCACCGTAATGCGCCGTGGTGGGTAGTCGTAGCCGCTGTTCCGGATCGCCCCCCGGACTCGCTCCCGCGCTTCCTGCAAGGCAGTGTCCGCGAGCCCAACGATCGTGAAGCCCGGCAGACCTGGAGCGACATCGACTTCGACGCGAACGATGCGGCCATCGAGGCCGTGAACGGTGGCAGATAGCAGTGACGCAAGCACACCGGCGACGCTACGCCTGGGGAATCAACTCCGGCTTATCTGAGCCTTACGGAAGCGGCGCCCCGGCGCCCAGACCGCAACGAGGCTCGCCGTCTCGGTGGTCTGCGAAGGCGCATGGAAGGCACGATCGCGGTCGCCTACAACCTGCGGGTCCGGACTCGATCGATGGCATCCGCCGACTCCTGGAGACCAACCTGACGACATCGCGCCGCGGGCAGCCACCCGTCCGAACCGGCCAGCGCGACGATCCTCCCACCCGATTGCATGGGCCTTCTACCGGAACAATGATCCGCCCGGCGGTGCGGCCACATGCGTTTGGCGAAACTCGCGCCGTTGGAGGATTCCTCGAATGGCTGCCGAACCGCTCACCGAACCCATCGTTCTAGCCGATGCCGCTCCCGAAGCTCCACTAGCTGAGCCGTCCCGCTCGCGGCGCTCGATCCTCGGGGCCGGGCTCGCAGGCCTGGCCGGTCTGGTTCTCGGCTCGCTCGGGAGACCGCAAGCGGCTGACGCAGCGGCGGGTGGCTCGCTCGTGATGGGTGCGGCCAACAGCGCCGGCACGACGAACACGAGCCTCGCGACCAACTCGACCGGCACAGCCATGTACGTCACCCAGGCCGGCACCGGCACCGCCGTTCGAGGCATTGCCAACAACGGCATCGCCGGCTTCTTCACCAGCTCGAACGGCTCGGGTGTCAGCGGTGTCGTGGCGAACAACACCAAGTACGGCGTGTACGGCGCTAACGACGCGTTGACCAACGGTGGCGGCGCCGCCATCCGGGCCAGCGGTGAGCAGAACCACGGTCTCGTGGCCACCACGGCCAGTACCTTCGCCTATGCCATCAAGGCGACCAACACGAACCCGGGCACCGGCTATTCGTCGGGCGCTGGCATCCGTGCCCTCGCGGGAAACGGCACCGACGCCGACATCGATGACCTGGCGGTGCCTCACGGCGCCGGGGAGTTCTGCGGCGGAAATGGCATCGTGGCCGTGTCCCATGGAGGAGCGGGGAACGGCGTCTCGGCCTACAGCGTCTCAGGAGCTGGCGTCTACGGTTCCTGCGGCACGGGGTGGGCCATCTACGGTTCCAGCGGCTCGGGGTACGGCGTCTACAGCAACGGCAACGCGGGGGTCTCCGGCAACCTCGACGTCATCGGCACGCTGTCCAAGGGCGGCGGCTCGTTCAAGATCGACCATCCCCTCGATCCCGCGAACAAGTTCCTCTATCACAGCTTCGTCGAATCGCCGGACATGCTCAACGTGTACAGCGGCACGGTCACGCTCGATGCCAGGGGCGAGGCGACTGTCAGTCTGCCGGCCTGGTTCGACGCCCTCAATCGAGACGCTCGGATCCAGCTCACAGCGGTCGGCGAGTTCAGCCCGCTGTACGTCAAGTCGGAGATGCACGGGGGCTCCTTCTCGATGGCTGGTGGCAAGGCTAGCCAGCGGGTGTACTGGCAACTCACCGGCATCCGACAGGACGCTTGGGCCAACGCCCACCGCATCCCGGTGGAAGAGGAGAAGCCGGCAGCCGAGCGCGGGCTCTACCTCCATCCGACCGAGCACGGCCAGGCTGCCGCCAAGGGTATCGACGCCGTCCGCAACGCCGCGATGAAGCCGCACGCGGGTAAGTAGCGGGCCGAATGGGGCCGGACCTCCGCCATGTCGATCCCGGCCCTCGCTCCGCCATCTCACACCCACACGATGGCTGCCTCGTGACGGCTCTGCGCCTCTGTCCGGGCGCCTGCGCGCCGTTCGCCCAGCCCCGGTCCCGATCAGTTGACGACGATGCCGCTCTGGCTGCCCTTGAGCGTGGCCGTCACGGTGTCCGTGGCTTTTACGGATTGGGCAGGCTCAGCGGGCGACTTTCGCCGCCGGTCGATCGGACAGGTCCTTGTCCAGCGCCTTCACAAAATCGAGCATGTTGCGGCCCAGGACCGAGTCCGACTTGGTGTACATGAACGGAGCGCCACTGTTCAGAGCGCCGATAGCCGAGCGGTACTCGTTGACGATCTGGTAGTCGATGCGGCGCTTGAGGGCACTCTCGGCGTTCTTCACGTTTATGCCCGTGAACGCGTTCGACCGATTGAGAATCAGCTTCACCTTCTCGTCTGAATAGCCGAGGTGGCCGATCGTCTCGAGCACCAGGCGGACGTTCTTCAAACACGGAAGGTCGGCGGTCATGACGACAAAGATGGTCTGGGCTACGTCCATGACGCGGAGATTCACTTCGTCGAGGCGTTTGTCAACGTCCAGAACGATGTAGTCGAACTCGGTCGTCATCACATTGATGACCTCGGGCAAGTGGTCGGACGTGACGAGCTCGGCGGTCTCCGGCGACGGCGGCGCAAGAAGCAGATCGATCCCAGATTCGTGCTTCACGAGAACCTGGCGGATGAGGTCCAAATCGAATCCCGGCGCCGTCGAAAGATCAACGATGCTCATCTTGTCCAGACCGAGGTCCATGAAGACCCGATGGTCCCCGAACTGCAGGTTGGCGTCGATCAGGCAGACTCGCTTGCCGAGTTCCTTGTGTAGGGCAATCGCTGTGTTGATGGCGATCGTTGTGGTGCCGACGCCGCCTTTGGCCCCATAGAACAGAATCACTCGGGCCGGGTCGCGACGCCTTGAGGGCGCGATCGCCGTTGGCCGCTGGACGGGTATGGGCGCCGAATCGGTCGGTGCGTATCGAGACAGAAGGCTGCGCATTCGAGCCATCAGCTCGGCCGGATGGAACGGCTTGATCAGATAGTCGTCGGCGCCGGATCGAAGGGCCTTGCCGCGATGCTCCGCCTCGTTTTCCGCGAGCAGCAGGATGACCGGCGTGTGAGTGGAGGGGCCGTCCTCCATTCGCAGACGGCTGACGATCGTGAACCCGTCGACGCCCGGAAGATTGCCCGCGATAAGGACAAGCGCCGGCCGGTCCGCGCGCGCAACTCGCAGGGCCTCGGCGCCATCGCTCAGCGCAGTTGGCTGATACCCGGCCTGGCTCAGCGCGTTGGAGAGAGCCCGCTGGACGGTGGGGTCCGCATCGACTACTAGGATCCTGACGGCCATCAACTCACCTGGCTGTAACGCACGCAGACATGCACTCGATACCGTGGCGGACAGCCGCCCCCAACCCGGGACGCTACTAGGACGGGCTGATTATAGGCAGCCTCCCGCGGGAGTGGCATAGTCCCCGGTGGAGCCACGCCGAATCGCAAGGGAGGCTGCGCTCTTCTGTAACCCTGGCCCCGCCCAAGACGTCTCGCGACGCCCCGGTCAGGCCGTCACTAACCGCGCTTGGGACTCGCTTGCGGGTCGACCGCCGCCATCCCAGACTGCACCATTGCCCCCAGAGGGCCCAGGAGCTGGGTGAACTCAAGCGGGATGATGAACTTGGTCGCGGGGCCGCTGCCGAGTGCCTTGAGTGCATCGAGGTACTGCAATGTCATCGTCTTCTGATCGATGTTCTTGGCAGCGCCGAAGATCGTGTTCAATGCCTCGCTGAAGCCTTGAGCGCGGAGTATTGCTGCCTGGCGGTCGCCCTCGGCCCGAAGGATGGCGGATTGCTTGTCGCCCTCGGCGACGTTGATCGTGGCCTGGCGAGTTCCTTCCGATTCGGTGATGACGGCGCGGCGGGTTCGCTCGGCGGAGAGCTGCCGGTTCATCGCATCCTGGACTCCGGGCGGCGGAAGGATCTCGCGAATCTCGACCGTGGTGACCTTGCCGCCCCAGCGCTCCGTGACCTCGTCCAGCTTGAGCCGCAGCGTTTCATTGATCTTCTCCCGCTGCGAGAGCACGTCGTCGAGCGGAATGTCGCCGATGACGGAGCGCAGCGAGGTTGCGGCCACGCCCTGGAGGGCGCCCGAGAAGTTGGTCACGTTGACCAGGCTCATGAGTGGATCGACCACCTTCCAGTAAATCAGGAAGTCGACGCCCAACGGCGCGTTGTCCTTGGTAATGGCGGTCTGGCGCGGGACCTCGATGAATTGTTCGCGAAGGTCGACTTGATAGCCTCTGTCGACGAACGGTATGAGGAGATTCAAGCCCGGGGCCCGAACCAGGCCCTGGTTCGTCTGCCCCCAGCGATAGACCACCAGCTTCGCCCATTGGGGCACGATCCGGATCGAGAGCGCCGCCGCGGCGATCAGCAAACCAGCCACTACGATCAGAACGATCAGCAGCACCGTCGTCCCACTCGTGTCCATTCCCCGTACCTCCAGCAGCACTGATGCCCAAATGGGCTGTTCTAACGGGCAACTGCCGCGTCGGCGATTGAGCTTCGACCCGGCGACCCGATTTCTGCAATATCCACTCTCAGTACCCTACCTCCCCACCCGGCGACTATCTCGCAAGCTTGACCTGAAGCTCTTTCGAGGGCGAGGCCTGCGACTGCGACAAGAACCTGCGACATGGCTATTCCACCGAATCGACAACCAGGATCAGGCCTTCTTTCCGCACAACCTTGACCCGCTCCCCCCGAACGGCGCTGCCGCCGCCGGCCAGTCTGGCCGACCATGACTCCCGTGCGACATAGACCGTGCCAAGCGGGTTCAAATCCTTCTCCACCACGCCGGTCATTCCGATCACGTCGACGGTACCCACCATCCCCGAACCTGCCGGCAATGCCTGGTGCCTCATGCGGACCAGCGTCCGCACGAGGATCAGACCGTAGGCGGCGGCGGCTGCGGCCATCGTCGCGATTATCGGCCACGCGACCGTGGCTGCCGGCAGATATGGTCCTGGTGAGCCGTAAAAGGCGACCGCTCCGACGACGAAGCTGGCGAGCCCACCTACGGCCAACAAGCCGTGGCTCGGCAGGTTCGGTTCGAGCACGAACATGGCGATCCCGAGGATGACGAGTACGACCCCCAGCATGTTCAGTGGCAGGCTGCCCGACCCGTAGAAGGAGAGCGCCAGGCACAAGGCCCCCAACAGACCCATCACCAGCGTGGGGTGGAATAGCTCGATCACCACTAGCAGGACGCCGAGCACGAGCAGGATGAAGGCGATGTTGGGGTCGTCCAGGCCGTGCAGGATGGACTGGATCGGATCCTCTCCGATCGTGACGATCGTGGCGCCCTTCGTGTGCAATTCGACCTGAGCGCTGCCGACAGTGGCCGTCTTGAGATCGACCTGATTGAGCACGTCGTCGAGACTGGCCGCGGTGCCGTCGACGAGTCCCTTGTCAAACGCATCCTGGGCCGAGTACGACGCGGCACTCGCCACGGTGGCGACCGCCAGGTCCACAGGTCGATGACGAAGCTGGGCGATCCCGGTCATCGCGGCCACTGCGTCCTGCATGACCTTGTCGGCCTCCGTTTGACCGTAGGCCTTGACTATGTCCTGGCCCCCGGCAGCTACCGGAGACGCAGCCCCGATATTGGTCGCAGGAGCCATGTAGGCGAAATTCGCGGCAAGCGTGATAAACGTTCCTGCGCTGGCCGCCTTCGCGCCCGAGGGCCCGACCCAGACGATCGTCGGGATCGTGGCGTTCTCGAGGGCCTTGTAGATGGTCGTCATCGAGCTTCCGCTGCCGCCCAGCGTGTCCAGCTGGATCACCACCGCGACCGCCCCGTCGGCCTCGGCCTGACGAATGCCCCCCGTAACGTAGCTCGCCATGACGTCGTCGACGACGCCGCCGGTCGGCAGGACGACCACCTCCGGCCCCGACGGAGCGCCTGCCACGGGCGATGGCCGCGGCGTGGACTGTGCCGGGAATAGTTCCGCGCCGGAGCCGCCGGCCCGAGTGTGAGTCGCAGCGAAGACCAGTCCGAACGCCACCGCGAATGTGGCCGTCAGCCGAACCGCCGCATACGCAGCCCGACCCGTGCGTCCAGATAGAGAGTCGATCGCCGACAGCCAGCGCGGGAGGCTCAGGCGAGGCTTCTCGGACTGGACCGCCCACGGCAGGGCGACCGTCTCGGCGGGGAGTGGCGGTGTCCTGGTGCTATCGGCGAATTTCCGCAACCGCTCTTCCATGTCGAGGTCTGAATCGCTCACTTTGTGCCCCCTGTCGCCGGTTCGATACGGCGGCGCAGCGTCTGCAACGCAGCATGGTGCCGTGACTTGACCGTGCCGATCGGAATGCCCAACCGATCGGCGATCTCGGCCAGCGGCAGATCTCCCCAGTAGCGCAGCACGATCACCATGCGAAGTTCCGTGCTGAGGCTGGACAGCGCCCGGCCTACGACGTCGCGAGCGAGAGCGGACCGGAACGGGTCGGCGCCCTCCAGATCGATCTCATCCACGTCCAGGGTGCGCTGGCGAGACCGTTTGCTCAGCTTCGTGCGGCAAACGTTGACGAGGATCTGGCTGAACCACGAGTGGAACTTGTCGCGTTCGCGCAGGTTCGACCAGGCGCGCCATGCCCTGACGGACGCTTCCTGGACGGCATCCTGAGCCTCGGCCGAGTCTGCCAGAAGGTAGCCGGCGAGCCGATAGGCGCCGCTCAACTCGTCCGATAGAGCTTCGGCGAACTCGGTGTCAATGGCTCGGCTACGAGCACCGGCCGCCTCGGCGGGAGCCCGAACGACTTCGGGCGTCAGATACGCTTCCTTGACGAACATGCCACGCTCTCTCGGCGGACCGACGTGGTCGCTCATCCCTGAGACTCCGTCGGCGCGGCGTAGGTTCGGTCGTCGAGCGCATCCAATACCAGCTGGCTCCACGTTTCCATGCGATCGTAGACCGTTCGAACGACCTCGAGCGGCGCGAACCCGCCGGTCAGCTTGTGCGTCTCACGAACTGCCACCGGCCTGCCGGCGGCGTCAGCGAGGTAGACCACGCCCAGATGATGCCGGCCGACATCCACTTCGTCGTCGTTGAGCAGCCCGAAGAACTCGAACTCGGGAACGAAGTCGGCAGCAATCTCCTCGCGCCATTCGCGCGCCAGACACACCAGGACCGATTCATCGCCCGGGTTCATGTGCCCTCCCACTCCCACCGAGTAGTGGTCGTGGAGCCGGGCATCGCCGCCGGCTCGAGTCCGTTTCATCAGGAACACCCGCTCGCCGTCGCGCAGGACCAGGTACGGGATGATCTGCTTGATGGTCGTGTCCGCCTCGGCGGAAGGACGTGCGTAGAACGCGCCTCGGTCGAGGCGGCACAGAATCTCCTCGACGTTCGCTGTTCGTACGCCCCGCCACGTTGCCTGGCCCATGAGCACGTCGCGCGGCACTGCATAGACGAGCTCTGGCGCTGCGGTCATCGCGAATCGGATTCTTCGAGCCGGTCTTTCGCCGACGCGAAGCGGGCCTCGAGCGCGTCGGCGTCCGGGCCGCCGTTCTGTTCCAGTTCGACGAGCCATCCGTCGATCGCACCGCGCAGGTCCCGCAACCTCGAGGCGATGGCAGCCGAATTCGTGGCGGCTATGCCGGCGCCCATCGCCGGCTCGCCTCGTGCCAGGCGCGTCATGCCGGCCCAGCCGGTGGCGGCGAGCGCTTCGGCAGCCTGCCAGTCGGGTCGCTCGGGGACACCGGGACCGCCCGCGAGCGACTCAACCAGGGCCGCCGAGACAACGAGTGGCATGTGGCTGATGGCCGCGACCGCATCGTCGTGAGCAGCCGCCAGCATCGGCATCTGAACCGCTCCGCAGGCCTCCACCAGTTCGCGTACCCGTTCCACGTCGATCGGCCGAGCGAATACGCCCGCCACAGTGACCCAGGGCCGCCCGACGAATAGATCCGGCAGGGCGGCCGCGTAGCCGCTCACTTCGCGGCCCGCCATGGGGTGCCCGCCGATGAAGGGCAGGCGCATAGCGTCGGCTCTGGCCACGATCCGCGCCTTTGAGCTGGCCGCGTCCGTGACCGTGGCGCCTTCCGGCAGCGACACACGCATGGCCCCACCGATCTCGTCGATCAAGTCCAGACAGGCCAGCGGCGGGGCGGCCAACAACACCAGGTCCGCGTCGCGCAGGGCCTCCTCCAGCGTTGCCGCGGCAACCTCCAGGACGCCATCGTCCACCGCCTGCCGCACGGGACCGGGCGTGCGGCTCCAGGCTGTCACGTGCCACTCCTCTGCCCCACCACGCCGGTGAAGCGCACGGGCTATCGAGCCGCCGATCAAACCGAAGCCTATGATCGATACTCTCACGCCGCCATTATGGGGCGGCGCGTCGCAACCATATGCCGGTCGCGGCTCCAATCTCGCGTCCGTGCGCCGCTCCTGGCCCAATGAATCCGGGCTCTTCTCGGTGCCCGTTCGGGGTACCCCTCCGGGTCATTTATGGCACACCCGTACGAATTAGTGCGCAGCGCCCCAAAGTCCGACTAGAATGCAAGCGGTTCCTGGGCCGATGCCGGCAGCTTTCATCTGCCGGTCTTCGCGGCCAACCAAGAAGGGTCAAGAGCGATGGTCGAATCGTATGGCGAGACCAGGCCGATCCGGGTCCTCCTTGTCGACGACCATCAGCTTCTGACTGGCGCTCTGTCGCAGATGCTCAGCCGCGAACCGGACATCATCGTGGCCGGCGTCGCAGGCAGCGTGGCCGAGGCCAAGGCCATGGCCCGCGAGCGCCTCGATGTCGTCCTCATGGACTATCGCCTACCCGACGGAACCGGGGCCGAAGCCACTCGTGCAATCAAGGCCCGCTGGCCCGCTGCCCGGGTAGTGATGCTGACCGCCCTCACGGACGACGAGACGGTGCTCGAATCGATCCAGGCCGGCGCGGACGGCTACCTCACCAAGGACCGGGCAATCGACGAGGTAGTCAACGCAGTGCGGGCCGCTTATGCCGGGGAGACGCTTCTGCCCCGCTCGGTGATCGTCGGCATCGCCCAGCGCGTCGCCGCGGCCAGGGAGCGCGGCACCGAGCGCCGCCAGATCGAGCCTCTCACGCCGCGGGAACTGGAAGTGCTCAAGGCCCTGACCGAGGGTCTGGCCACGCCGGAGATCTGCGAGCGCCTCTACATAGCCCCGAACACGCTGCGCACGCACGTCCAGAACATCATGGGCAAGCTGCGGGTGCACTCAAAGCTCGAGGCCGTGGCCTTCGCGCTCCGCAATCGGCTCGTGGAACCGCCGAAGTCGGACGACAGCCTCTTCTGATCCCCCGGATCGCCCGCGAGCGATTCGCCGGATAGACATCCGCGCCTTCAGCCCGGTCCGCACCGCTCGGGCCCCTGCATTCGAGGCCCCGGCCGCAACGCCCTAGACGGCGCTCCGCCGCCGCCGGGCGGTGCGACGGTCGGTGACGCGCCGTTCCTCGCCGCTCGGTGAGGTCCCCTCGCTCCTCTGACGCCTGGCGAGTACGCGCCGGTCCCACGCTCGCCGATCGTCACGCAGCGAGGCTCCGCAGCGCGGGCAGCGTCGCTCTTCGGCGAAAAGCTGGGCAAGCGGGACCGTCGCCCATATGGTCCGTCCGCAGGAGGAGCATGCGAGTCGTGGCATGGCTCGATGCTACGTCATCGCCAGCCGATGTGGACGATCGCGCTGTGCCCGATACCGGGGTGCCGGTGGTGGGTACGCAAATACGTTGCTTGCACGATGCTCCGAGCCGAATGTTGGAGCCATCATCTATACGTTCGCCGGCAACGGCGACGTGACGATCGCTCTGACGAGTGGTCGTGTCGGCGGGTCGCTTCGCTCCCCCCGGAGCGACCCGCTCAGAACTCCATTCGGAGCTCGTTCCCCGCCGATCGCTACCTCCTCCTCCAGCGATCGGCTGTCTCCGGGCAGACGATCGTCCGCGATCGGCGGCCCCGCGGCGCCGAAGGTGCCCAACGCCGTGAATCGGAAAGGCCGCGCCCTGAGGCGCGGCCTTTCTCTTTGGCGACGGGTGGGTTACGCCTCGACACCCTCGAGAGCGAGCTTGACCGCTTCGGCCGGATATTCGTAGTCCTCGAGCAGGCCGGAGAGATAGCGTTGATACGACGTCATGTCGAAGTAGCCGTGGCCCGACAGGTTGAAGAGGATGACCTTCTTCTCGCCGGTCTCCTTGGCCACCAGGGCCTCGTCGATCGCGGCGCGGATGGCGTGCGTGGACTCGGGCGCCGGGATGAGGCCTTCCGTCCGGGCAAACTGGATGCCCGCCTCGAAACAGGGGCGCTGATGGACGCTGCGGGCCTCGATGAAGCCTTCGTGCTTGAGCAGGCTGACCTGCGGCGACATGCCGTGGTAGCGGAGGCCGCCGGCGTGAATGGGCTCGGGGATGAAGTCGTGGCCCAGCGTGTACATCTTCACTACGGGTGCCATCTTGGCTGTGTCCCCGTAGTCGTATGCGTAGCGACCGCGCGTCATGCTCGGTGCCGCTTCCGGCTCCACGGCGATGATCCGGTACTTGCGACCGCCACGGAATGTCTGCCCGAGCCATGGGAAGGTCAACCCGGCGAAGTTGGAGCCCCCGCCGGCGCAGGCGATGATGACGTCCGGCTCCTCGCCGGCCATCTGCATCTGCTGGATTGACTCGAGGCCGATCACGGTCTGGTGCAGCATCACGTGGTTGAGGACCGATCCCAGTGAGTAGTGGGTGTCCTCGCGCTTGACCGCGTCCTCGACAGCTTCGCTGATAGCGATGCCGAGAGATCCGGTGCTGTCCGGATGCTGGGCCAGGATCGCCCGACCGGCATCCGTTTCCATGCTCGGGCTGGCGGTCACACTGGCGCCGTAGGTCTCCATCATCAGGCGACGGTACGGCTTCTGATCGTAGCTGGCCCGCACCATGTAGACCTTGACTTCGATGCCGAACATCGCTCCCGCGTAGGCAAGGGCGCTGCCCCACTGGCCGGCGCCGGTCTCGGTAGCAATGCGGTTGATGCCCTCTTGCTTGTTGTAGAAGGCCTGCGGGATAGCCGTGTTCGGCTTGTGGCTGCCGGCGGGGCTGACGCCTTCGTTCTTGTAGTAAATGTGCGCGGGCGTGTCGAGCGCCTTCTCCAGCCGAAGAGCTCGGACGAGCGGACTCGGCCGGTATTGCTTGTACAAGGCGCGGACGGGCTCGGGAATCTCGATCTCCCGCTCCGTCGAAACCTCCTGCATGATCAACGCCATGGGGAAGAGCGGCGCCAGATCGGCGGGGCCGAGCGGTTGATGCGTCCCCGGATGGAGCGGCGGTGCTTGCGGAACGGGCAGATCCGCGGCGATGTTGTACCAAGCGCGAGGGATCTTGTCCTCGTCCAGCATGTAACGCGTGCGCTCGACCATCCGACTCCTCCCGCCGGCTTCCCGGCGACCTGCGGGTAATTGCCCCTCCCGCCCCCATCAGGACGGCTGGATCGAAAGCCTACGGCTTCCGGCGGGTTCCGTGCAAGGCGATCCGGCACGTTCGGCGGGATGGGCCGACGGTCGCGACCGAAATCCATGGAATCGCGCGGACCTCGCCGCTCCAATCCCCTGCTCGGTTTCCGCGCCGGCAGTCAGACGGCTCCGAGACGTGCCTCGACCAGGGCTTCGTAACGGGTCGGGCCGTGACCCTGATGACTCTTGTACAAGACCAGGCTGTCCGCCTGCCACGTCAGCCGCACGTCGCGTGCCAGTTCGATCAAGCGGCTTGCTTTCTCGTCGGACCCGGGGACGCCGTCGGTGCGAGCCAGTGTCAGGTGGGCCGCCAACGGCCTATCCTCCGGCGGCCACCCAAGGCGCTGCAGCTCGCCGTTCAGCCGCCGCGCCAGATCCACAAGTTCCGCCTCGCCCGCCCCGATCCCGATCCACAGGACGCGAGGGTGCTGCGCTGTCGGGAATGCCCCTCCCCCGGTGAGCTCGACACGGAACGGGGCCGCTTCCCTCGCGGTGGCGGCCACGGCCGCTGACAACTCATCCACGCGCACGTCCGGCGTCGCCCCGAGGAACCGGAGGGTCAGATGCAAACCGTCGATGCTGACCCAACGCGGCTGACCCGGGCCGCGCACGTCGATCGGAGCTCCGGCCAGCTGCTCCATGAGGCGGCCCACCGCTTCTCGAACTTCGTCGGCGACCGGCACAGCCATGAAGAGCCGGCTCGTGCCCGGAGGATCGTCCTGCGGCCGCACGAAGGGGCGCCGCCCTCCGCCGCCAGGTCTCCGTCCATAGCTCATCGCGTCGGCAGGAGTCACTCGTTGTAGAGGCGCTCTTCGATCAGCTTTTCCTGCACCGACCGGCCGTTCGGATCGAAGCAGGAGTACTCGAAGTGCTTCTCGAATTCGAGATCGATGTTGTCCTGGCCGCCCCGGTTCTTCTCGATCGAGAGGATCACCCAGTCGCGGAACCGCTGCGCCTGGTACGGGTTGAACTCGATGTTGACCTTGGCGACGACGTGGTACTTCTCGTTGATGATCAGGATTATGTCGGCCTCGTAGTTGATCGCCGA